>JAUNJI010000070.1 GCA_030533295.1 Eubacteriales bacterium | reverse complement strand
GACCCTTGCAAAGCAAGGGGCATGAAAAAAAGACCCTTGCGGAGCAAGGGTCTTGGGATGGTGGACCTGAAGAGATTCGAACTCTCGACCTCTCGGATGCGAACCGAACGCTCTCCCAACTGAGCTACAGGCCCAAATATGAAATTTCGCTGATCCAGCGGGTCGCCGCTGAACTTCTCTTGACAATTAACGATTATACAGGTAAAATGTGATCATGTCAAGCTTTTTTTTTGAACTTGTCAAAAAAAGCGCGCATCAGCCAGATGCGCCAAAAGGAGAATGAAAATGAAAAACAGCGAAAAGACCATGGAAAAGATCGTAGCCCTGTGCAAAGGACGCGGCTTCGTGTACTCCGGATCGGAGATCTACGGCGGCCTCGCCAACACGTGGGACTACGGCCCGCTCGGCGTGGAGTTCAAGAACAACGTCAAGGCCGCGTGGCGCAAGAAGTTCGTGCAGGAGAGCCCGTATAACGTCGGCCTCGACGCGGCGATCCTGATGAACCCGACCACGTGGGTCGCCTCCGGCCATGTCGGCGGTTTTTCCGACCCGCTGATGGATTGTAAGGACTGCAAGACCCGCCACCGCGCCGACCAGCTGATCGAGGAGCAGGCGGGCGAGAATCCGGCCGGCTGGACGAACGAGCAGATGAAGGCGTATATCGACGAGCACCAGCTCGCCTGCCCCAACTGCGGCGGCCATAACTTCACGGACATCCGCCAGTTCAACCTGATGTTCAAGACCTATCAGGGCGTCACCGAGAACGCCAAGAACGAGATCTTCCTGCGCCCCGAGACCGCGCAGGGCATCTTCGTCAACTTCCAGAACATCCAGCGCACCACCCGCAAGAAGATCCCGTTCGGCGTCGGTCAGGTGGGCAAGTCCTTCCGCAACGAGATCACGCCCGGCAACTTCACCTTCCGCACCCGCGAGTTCGAGCAGATGGAGCTGGAGTTCTTCTGCAAGCCCGGCACCGATCTCGAGTGGTTCAAATATTGGAAGGACTACTGCCACCAGTGGCTGCTGTCGCTCGGCATGAAGGACGAGGATCTGCGCCTGCGCGACCACGACCCGGAGGAGCTGTCGCACTACTCCAACGCCACCACCGACATCGAGTTCCTGTTCCCGTTCGGCTGGGGCGAATTGTGGGGCATCGCCGACCGCACCGACTTCGACCTGACCCAGCACCAGAACACCTCGGGCGTGTCGATGGAGTACTTCGATCAGGAGGCCGGCGAAAAGTACGTCCCCTATGTCATCGAGCCGTCGCTCGGCGCCGATCGCGTGGCGCTCGCCTTCCTGTGCGAGGCCTATGACGAGGAGGTCGTCGGGCAGGACAAGAACGGCAAGGACGATGTGCGCACCGTGCTGCGGCTGCATCCGGCGCTCGCGCCGTTCAAGGCGGCCGTGCTGCCGCTGTCCAAAAAGCTGTCCGAGCAGGCGATGCCGCTCTGGCAGGAGCTGGCCAAGCACTTCCCGGTCGATTTCGACGATGCCGGTTCGATCGGCAAGCGCTATCGCCGCGAGGACGAGATCGGCACGCCGTACTGCATCACGGTCGATTTCGAGACCGCGCAGGATGGCTGCGTGACCGTGCGCGACCGCGACACCATGCAGCAGGAGCGCATCAAGATCGAGGACGTGGCGGGCTATATCGCAGAAAAGATCGCATTTTAAGGAGAACGGCGCAGCCGTTTTCCGGCCAAGCGGCGCAGGGGATCCTGCGCCGCTTTTTTTGTGCATCTCGCAGGGCGACGCGCGCCATCGTTGCGTTTGGCGCACGCTGTTTGAAAAAATGTTACACGATGTGTTGACAAAATGCCGGACGGCGGTTATACTATTTGTGTAAAACGAATAAGATCTTCAGGGCAGGGTGCGATTCCCTACCGGTGGTATAGCCCACGAGCCGCAAGGCATGATTCGGTGAGACTCCGAAGCCGACAGTACAGTCTGGATGAAAGAAGATCGCGCGGCGCACGGTGCAGCAGCACGGGCGCTCGAACGGTTTGCTCTGGTATGCAGTCGCGCATCCCGGAGCTTTTTTCTTCGCGCGGTGTCCCGCGCGCAGATCGGATGCCCTGAACGGTCGGTTCAAGGGCATTTTTCTTTTTTTCGGAGGTGACGGTATGCTGGATACCGAGTATATGCGCCGTGCGCTGCGTCTGGCGGAGCGGGGGCGCGGGCGCACCGCGCCCAATCCGATGGTCGGTGCGGTGGTCGTCAAGGACGGACAGGTGATCGGCGAAGGATGGCATGAGCGCTGCGGCCAGCCGCACGCCGAGCGCAACGTGCTCGCCGCCTGCACGCAGTCGCCCGCCGGGGCGACCATGTACGTCACGCTCGAGCCGTGCGACCATCATGGACGGCAGCCTCCCTGCGTCGATGCGATCCTCGAGGCCGGTATCGCGCGGGTGGTGGTCGGCGCGGGCGACCCCAATCCCCATGTCGATGGCAAGGGCATCGCCCGCCTGCGGGCGCACGGCGTGCAAGTGACCGAACACGTGCTCGAGCAGGCGTGCATCGACCTCAACACGGTGTTCTTTCATTATATACGCACGCATACGCCCTATGTGGTCATGAAATACGCGATGACGCTGGACGGCAAGATCGCCGCCTATACCGGCGCGTCCCGCTGGGTGACGGGCGAGGCGGCGCGCCGCCATGTGCACGCCCAGCGCGACCGATACACGGCGATCATGGTCGGCGTGGGCACGGTGCAGGCAGACGATCCGCAGCTCACCTGCCGCCTGCCCGGCGGGCGCGACCCGATCCGCATCATCTGCGATAGCCAGCTGCGCGTGCCGCTCACCGCACAGGTGGTGCGCACGGCGCACGACACGCCCACGTGGATCGCGACCTGCTGCACCGATCGTGCGCGGATCGCGCGGTATGAGCAGGCGGGCTGCCGGGTGCTGACCGTGCCCGCGCACGAGGCGCGGGTCGATCTGCGGGCGCTCATGCAGGTGCTCGGACGCGAGGAGATCGACAGCATCCTGCTCGAGGGCGGCGGCACGCTGCACTGGTCGGCGCTCGAGAGCGGGATCGTGCAGCGGGTGCAGGCGTATATCGCGCCCAAGCTGTTCGGCGGGCGCGAGGCCAAGACCCCGGTGGAGGGCGCGGGCGTGCCCGACCCCTCGGCCGCCTTTTTGCTGAAAAACAGCACCGTGACCCGGCTGGGCGAGGATATTTTGATAGAGAGCGAGGTGGAGCCCCATGTTCACGGGGATCGTTGAGGAGGTCGGCACGGTCGAGCAGGTACAGCGGGGACGCCATTCGGCGGTGCTGACGATCCGCGCCCGTACCGTGCTCGAGGGCACCAAGCTGGGCGACAGCATCGCGGTCAACGGCATCTGCCTGACCGTGACCGGCCTGCCGTCAGGCTGCTTCACGGCCGATGTCATGCACGAGACGCTCGATCGTTCGTCGCTGGCCGGTCTGCGGCCGGGCACCCGCGTCGATCTGGAGCGGGCGATGCCGGCGGACGGGCGCTTCGGCGGCCACATCGTGTCCGGCCACGTGGACGGCGTGGGGCGGATCGTCCGCATCCGGCGGGACGACACCGCGATCTGGTATACCGTGCAGGCGACGCCGAGCGTGCTGCGCTACGTCGTCGAAAAGGGCTCGGTGACGATCGACGGTATCAGCCTGACCGTGGCCAAGGTCACGGATACGACGTTTTCGATCTCGGCCATCCCGCACACGGTGGCGAACACCGTGTTGGCCGACCGGCGCGAGGGCGATGCGGTCAATCTGGAGACCGACGTGATCGGCAAATATGTAGAAAAGCTGTTGCAGCCCGCGGAAGCGCCGCGCGGCGGCAGCACATTGACCAAGGAATTTTTGACCCGGCATGGGTTTTAGGAGGAGCGACTATGATAAACTTCGGCACGATCGAGCAGGCGCTGGAAGACCTGCGACAGGGCAAGATCATTCTGGTGACTGACGATCCTGACCGTGAGAACGAGGGCGATTTCATCTGTGCGGCCGAGTTCGCTACGACGGAAAACATCAACTTCATGGCCACCTACGGCAAGGGGCTGATCTGTATGCCGATGGACGAGGAGCACGTCGCCCGGCTGCACATCCCGCAGATGGTGCGGCAGAACACGGACAACCACGAGACCGCGTTCACCGTTTCGATCGACCATGTATCCACCACGACCGGCATCTCGGCGGCCGAGCGGTCGGTCACGGCGATCGCCTGCGTCGATGAGAACGCCCGTCCCGAGGATTTCCGTCGGCCGGGGCATATGTTCCCGCTGCTCGCCAAGCGGAACGGCGTGCTCGAGCGCGACGGCCACACCGAGGCGACGGTCGATCTGTGCCGGCTGGCCGGGCTCAAGGCGTGCGGCCTGTGCTGCGAGATCATGCGCGAGGACGGCACCATGATGCGCACCCCCGAGCTGGCCGAGCTGGCCGAGCAGTGGGGGCTGACCTTCATCACCATCCGCGACTTGCAGGAATACCGCAAGTGCCACGAAAAGCTGGTCGATCAGGAGGCGGTCGTCCGTATGCCGACCAAGTACGGCGCGTTCAAGGCGTATGGCTTCGTCAACCGGCTCAACGGCGAGCACCATGTCGCGCTGGTCAAAGGCGAGATCGGCGACGGCAGGGACGTGCTGTGCCGCGTGCACTCCGAGTGCCTGACCGGCGATGCTTTCGGCTCGCTGCGCTGCGACTGCGGTCAGCAGTTCGCCGCCGCGATGACCCAGATCGAAAAAGAGGGGCGCGGCATCCTGCTCTATATGCGGCAGGAGGGGCGCGGCATCGGCCTGATCAACAAGCTCCGCGCCTATGAGCTGCAAGAGCAGGGCATGGATACGCTGGATGCCAATCTGGCGCTCGGCTTCGCGGGCGACCAGCGCGAATACTACATCGGCGCACAGATCCTGCGCGAGCTGGGCGTCAAAAGTATGCGCCTGCTGACCAACAACCCGGATAAGGTCTACCAGCTCTCGGCCTTCGGCATGGAGATCGCCGAGCGGGTGCCGATCCAGATGGACGCGACCGCGCACGACCTGTTCTATCTGCGCACCAAGCAGCGCCGCATGGGGCATATCCTGCACTATTGACCGAAAAAACAGAAAAAAACCACCCGACGATCAGGAAAGGAACGATCTATCATGAAGATTTTTGAAGGTAAGCTGACGCCCCGCGCACTGCGCGTCGGCATCGTGGCCGCGCGATTCAACGAGTTCATCACCTCCAAGCTGCTCGACGGTGCGCTGGACGGCCTGCGCCGCCACGGCGTGTCGGAGGACGACGTGCACGTGGCTTGGGTGCCGGGCGCGTTCGAGATCCCGCTGATCGCCTCCAAGATGGCCAAGAGCGGCCGCTATGATGCGGTGATCTGCTTGGGCGCGGTGATCCGCGGCTCGACCAGCCACTATGACTATGTGTGCAGCGAGGTCTCCAAGGGCATCGCGACCACCTCGCTCGAGAGCGGCGTGCCGGTGATGTTCGGCGTGCTGACCACCGAGAACATCGAGCAGGCGATCGAGCGTGCGGGCACCAAGGCGGGCAACAAGGGCTACGACTGCGCGCTCAGCGCGATCGAGATGGTCGATCTGATCGGCAACATCGAGGCGTGATAGCGCGAGCGAGATGCAAAACGGCACAGTCTGCAAGACTGTGCCGTTTTTTCGCGGTCTAGGCGGCGTGCTGCTCGTCCGGCGCGGTCTGGTCGCGGAACAGCAGCAGGATGCACCAGATGGCCGCCAGCCCGACCAAGCTGTATACGATGCGGCTGAGCACGCTGCCCTGTCCGCCCAGCAGCAGGGCGACGACATCCAGCCCGAACAGCCCGATGCAGCCCCAGTTCAGCCCGCCGATGATGGCGAGCGTGAGCGCGATCTTGTCGATCATCGAAAACTCCCCTTTCCGTTTTGCCTTAGTATGGACGGAAAGGGGAGAGATATGCAGCGCGGCGCGAAAGATCGCGTTAGAGCTGGGCGAACACGGCGCCGATGGGCGCGTGGATGACCAGATCGGCGCGGCGGTCGGCCGGGTTGGGGGAGCGGTCGATCAGCACCAGTTTATCACCGCGGTAATAGTCGATCAGCCCGGCGGCCGGATAGACCTTGAGCGAGGTGCCACCGATGATGAGGATGTCGGCATCGCGGATATAGTCCACGCTCCGGCGGATCGTGTCGTCGTCCAGCCCTTCCTCATAGAGCACGACATCGGGCTTGATCGTGCCGCCGCAGGTGCACTTGGGCACGCCCTGCCCGGCGGCGAGGTCGTGCACGTCATAGGGCTTGTGGCAGCGCATACAATAGTTGCGCAGCACCGAGCCGTGCAGCTCGAGCACCTCTTTGGAGCCGGCCTTTTGGTGCAGGCCGTCGATGTTCTGGGTGATGACCGCGCGGCATTTGCCCATGCGCTCCCATTCGGCGAGCTTCAGGTGCGCGGCGTTGGGCTGCGCGTCCAGCGCGAGCATCTTGGCGCGGTAGAAACGGTAGAACTCCGCGGGCTCGGCCACGAAGAACGTGTGGCTCAGGATGGTCTCGGGCGGGTAGTCGTACTGCTGGTTGTACAGCCCGTCCACCGAGCGGAAATCCGGGATGCCGCTCTCGGTGGACACGCCCGCGCCGCCGAAGAACACGATATTATCGCTGCCATCCACCCATTCCTTCAGTTTGGCGATCGTTGCGTCCATGCCGGTGGCCTCCTTTTCGTGTTTTGGGCGTCAGTTCATTCGGTGACGGTGATCGTGCCCTGCTTGCGGGGCTTGGCCGGGGTCTCCTTGGCGATATAGCCGATCGCGGCCGAGCACACGACGATGTGATCCTCGGGCACGCCGTATTCGGTGAGCAGCGCGCGCACGCCGGGCGCGTCGCAGCACTCGCGGAGCTGGTTGATCCAGCACGAGCCCAGACCGAGCTCGGTCGCCATCAGCAGCAGGTTCTGCATCGCGGCAGCGCCGTCCACCATCGCGTGGTGCTCGTCGCGCTTGTAGGAGATGATGATGTTGACCGGCGCGCCGTAGAAGTCGTACTCCGGGCCGCGGTCGTCGGCCTCGGCCACCGCGCGCGCCAGCGCGTGCGACTTTTCCGCGTTATAGATCACGGTGAAGTGCCACAGGTACTTGCCCATGCCCGAGGGCGCCCACTCGGCGGCCTCGACCAGCTGCATCACCTGCTCGCGGGGCGGCAGGTCGGGCCGGAACGCGCGGGTCGAGCGGCAGGACCGGATCACTTCCATCAGATGGGACATAGAAAAAACCTCCTTGATAAGATCAAATATAGTATAGACCTTTGCGGGGCGGGTTTCAAGACAACATCTACAAAAATGCCGAAAGGTCTGTAAATAATCTGTGAAAACCGGCTTTTTTATGATATACTGAGACTGTTAGACAATGAAAAAGAAAAAAGGAGAGCCATCTGCATGATCACCATTTCCGACCTGAGCCTGAACTTCAGCGGCGAGCCGCTGTTCAAGGGCGTCGATTTGAAATTCACCGAGGGCAACTGCTACGGCGTGATCGGCGCGAACGGCGCGGGCAAGTCCACCTTCCTGCGCATCCTGTCTGGCGACCTCGATCCCTCGAGCGGCACGGTGTCCATCGCGCCCAAGACCCGCATGAGCGTGCTCAAGCAGGATCACTTCGCGTTCAATGAGGAGACCGTGCTCGATACCGTGTTGGGCGGCAACGAGCGCCTGCTCGCCGTGATGCGCGAAAAGGACGCGCTCTACACCAAGGAGGATTTCACCGAGGAGGACGGCAACAAGGCCGCCGAGCTCGAAGCCGAGTTCGCTGAGATGGGCGGCTGGGACGCCGAGACCGAGGCCGGTCAGCTGCTCAACGGGCTGGGGCTGGACGCGGACGCCATCGCCTATACCGAGATGCAGTACCTCGGCGACGTGGAAAAGGTCAAGGTGCTGCTCGCGCGGGCGTTGTTCGGCAAGCCGGACATCCTGCTGCTCGACGAGCCGACCAACCATCTGGACATCGGGGCGGTGCGCTGGCTGGAGGACTTCCTCGCGGACTTCGAGGGCACGGTGCTGGTCGTCTCGCACGATCGTCACTTCCTCAATAACGTGTGCACCCATATCGTGGACATCGATTACGGCAAGATCAAGCTGTACGTCGGCAACTATGAGTTCTGGTACGAGTCCTCGCAGCTCATCCAGCGCATGATCAAGGATCAGAACCGCAAGAACGAGGAAAAGATCAAGGAGCTGCAAAACTTCATCCAGCGTTTCGCGGCCAACAAGTCGAAATCCCGTCAGGCGACCAGTCGCCGCAAGCTGATCGACAAGCTGACCGTCGAGGAGCTGCCGGCCTCCTCGCGCCGCTATCCGTGGGTCGCCTTCCAGCAGGATCGCGAGGCCGGCAAGGACATCCTCGAGGTGCACGGCATCTCCAAGACCATCGACGGCGAGAAGGTGCTGGACAAGGTATCCTTCATCGCGCGGCGCGGGGACAAGATCGCCTTCATCTCGGACAACGAGCTGGCCATGAGCACGCTGTTCCAGATCCTGATGGGCGAGCTCGAGCCGGACGAGGGTAGCTTCAAGTGGGGCGTGACCACCTCGCAGAGCTATTTCCCCAAGGACAACAACGAATATTTTGAAGGGCATGAGGAAAATATGCTCGATTGGATCGCACCGTATTCGCAGACCGATACGCTGGAGTCCACGCTGCGCGGTTTCCTCGGCCGGATGCTGTTTTCGGGCGACGATGTATACAAGCCGGTGCGGGTGCTGTCCGGCGGCGAAAAGGTGCGCCTGATGCTGGCGCGGATGATGCTGTTCGGCTCCAACGTGCTGGTGATCGATCAGCCGACCAACCACCTCGATCTGGAGTCGATCACGGCGGTCAACAACGGCGTGCGCGATTTCAAGGGCACGGTGCTGTTCGCCTCGCACGACCACGAGTTCGTGCAGACCATCGCCACGCGCATCATCGAGATCCGGGAGCAGGGCGTGCTGGATAAGGAATGCACCTACGACGAGTTCCTGGCGTTCCGCGAGACCTATAAGGGTTGATGCGCGAGCGGGCGTGGCCGTCAGGTGCGTCGCAAGTCAAGAGAGCGCTGCGGATGATCGTCCGCGGCGCTCTTTGTGCTATATAAGGTAAGGGGCGCGGGCGG
>JAUNJI010000069.1 GCA_030533295.1 Eubacteriales bacterium | reverse complement strand
ATCAGCGCATCGTTATCACGGATAGAAATACTGTGTGCGATCTGTCGGCGTTGCAGCCAACTGTGCACGTTCCACATACTGAGTTTGAGAGACATACAGGTGCCTCCTTGCGAAGGTTCGATGGAGCTGGAGCAAGGCGTGGTAGTCGGCGGGAAGATCCATATCCATGCGGATGAAGGGATCGTCTACCGTCAGATAGACCGGCTGGATGGGCAGCGCGTGCAGTGCGCCCTTGAGCCCGCCGGGACCGTGATGATGCAACAGGGAAGGGACGAGCGATGCGTTGAGCGAGATCGGATGCCCGCACCGATGCTGATAACTGGGGTAGAGCAGCGGCGCACCGGCATGGGCGAGCGCATAGACGGTATCCGCCGTGACCAGCGGTACATCGGCCGGGGCGAGCAGCACGCGGTCACAGCGGGGAGGGAGCTGGGACAAGCCCAGACAGAGCGAATCGAACATCTGCGTTTGGGCATAGTGCGCGTTGTGCAGCAGCGTGACGCCGGGCAGAGGCGCGCAGACCTCCGCCAGCTCCCGATGTCGGTGGCCGGTGACTAAGATGATCTGATCGATCCCGGCGACGTACAGGGTCTTCAGAAGATGCACGACAGCCGGTTCTCCGTCAAAGGGGAGCAGCGGCTTGAATGCGCCCATACGCGAGGAGAGCCCGGCAGCGGCAATGACCGCGCAGCGATACATCGCAGTTCGCCTCCTTTCCGGACACGGACTCACAGCAGTCGCTGGCCATAGGCGTCCGCCATCGCGATCGCGTCCGCGACGAGCGCGGTGTCGATCGGGAATGGCATATTGTAGATGCTCTTTTCCGGCTGGGTGGCCACAGAGGCGATCTGTGCGATGCACGCTGCGACATCTTCGGTGATGCCGAGCTGTGCCAGCGTGACCGGCAGACCGACCGCGATGCAGAAGCCGTATGCCTCATGTAGCTCGTCCGCCGAGGCGTTCTCCAGTATGAGCTGCACGAGGCTGCCGAAGGCGACCTTTTCGCCGTGCATCATGCGCTTGCACTGGGCGATGGTGTTCAGGCCGTCGCCGATGGCGTGCGCCGCGCCCTTGCCGCCGCTCTCGAAGCCGATGCCGCTGAGCAGGGTGTTGGCCTCGATGATGTTCTCGACCGCCTGCGTGCAGAGCTGGTGCTCGACCGCGAGCTTGGCGTTCAGACCGTCCGCCAGCAGGATGTCATAGCAGCTCCGCGCGATGACCTGTGCGCAGCAGGAGGACAGACCGCCGTGGATGTTGTCGGACGCGGACGCGCAGCACGCACGCGCCTCGAAATAGGTGGAGAACGCATCGCCCATACCGGCGACCAGCAGGCGCACCGGGGCGTGCGCGATCAGGTCGGAGTCCACCAGCACGAAATCCGGGCTCTTGGGGAGCGCCAGACGCTGGTCGAGCGAGCCGTCATCGTGGTAGATCACGGAGAGCGCCGAGCAGGGGGCGTCCGAGGAGACGGCGGTCGGGACGATCACGCAGGGCGCTTTGAGGAAGCACGCCGCGGCCTTGGCGGTGTCCATGACCTTGCCGCCGCCGGCGCCGACCACGATCTCACAGCCCTCCTCCGCGAAGATGCGCTGCATCCGGCCGATCTCGGTCATCGAGCACTCGCCCTCGAAGGGGATGAAGTGCAGGCTGCACGCGGAGCAGTCGCTGCCCTGCATGGCAGACTGGATGCGCTCGATGCCGAGCGGGCTGGCGATGACGAGCGCCTTTTTGCCCAGCTTGGCGATGTGTGCGCTCAGATTTTTCAGCTCCCCACGCCCTTGGATGTATTTTCCGGGCGCTGCAAAGATGATAGACATAACAAAACCTCCCCAAACGATTATCGTTAAATACAGTGTAATGGAAGTGTCGAGCAAAGGCAAGAGGAAGATCCATCAAAAGCGCCTCCAAAGAAACGATTATCGAAAATTCTCTGTTTCAGACAAAAAATCAGAGAAAATATTAGTGATTCTTCGTATTGCATTTACGGAAAATATATTATAGATTATAGATAATCGATAAACGAGGGAGGGATACAGTTGAGACTGTATACAGTGCAAGTGAACACCCCGGTCGGCGGGATCCAGCGCCTGATGGCGGAGCAGCAGGGGCACTTGGTCGATCTGAACGCGGCAGGCGGTGTGTATTACGCCGCGCAGGGCGACGCCAACCCGCAGCAGCTCGCGGATGCCAACCTGCCCAACGACATGATCACCTTTTTCCACAATGGAAAGCGCAGCTTGGATGCGGGCTATGCGGTGCTCGCATACATGGAGGAGGCCAAGCCGCAGGCCGGACTGGACGGCAAGCAGTTGGTCTACGATATGCAGGCGGTCACGATCTTAGCGCCGGTCACGCGGCCGAACATCGTTTTCGACGGCATGGTGTATGAGGGACACGTCAAGCACCATTACGGTGAGATCCCGGCGGGCTACTACAAGCGCCCGGTCTGGAACACCCAGAGCGGCTCGACGGTCGTCGGCACAGGCGCACCGCTGTTCAAGCCCAAGTACACCGAGATGTGCGATTTCGAGTTCGAGATGGGCTTTTACATCGGCAAGTCCGGCTGCAACATCAAGCCGGAGGAGGCGCTGGACTACGTGGCGGGCTTCACGGTGTTCAATGATATGTCTGCGCGCGACGCGCAGGCGGATGAGGCCGTCATGGCGCTGGGGCCGGCCAAGGGCAAGTTCTTCCGCAACAGTCTGGTCATGGGTCCGTGTGTGGTGACCAAGGACGAGCTGCCGGATTACGACGATCTGGCGATGACCGCGCGTGTCAACGGTGAGGTCGTCACCGAGAACCGCACCTCGGGCATGCTGTTCTCGCTGGGCGAGCTGGTCGCCAAGATCTCGGAGGATGCTTATCTGCATCCGGGCGATTTCATCGGTCTGGGCACCTCGCCCGAGGGCAATGCGACCTGCTCCAAGCTGGGGCGCTGGCTCAAGGTCGGGGATGAGATCGAGTTCACGATCGAAAAGATCGGCACGATCTGCAACAAGGTCGTCGAATAAACGAAGGACATCAAGGAGGAAACGAAAATGGCGATGAAATATGCACATACGAATGTAAATGCGAAGGATTGGCGCAAGCTGCGCGACTTCTACTGCGCGGTATTCGAGGGCAAGGTCGTTCCGCCCGAGCGCGATCTCGGCGGCGCGTGGTTCGAGAAGGCCTCGGGCATCCCGGGCGCGCATGTGCGCGGCTGTCATGTGGCGCTGCCCGGCTATGCCGAGGGCGGCCCGGTGCTCGAGATCTTCACCCATGAGAACGGCTTCGGCGATCCGGGCGCGTTCAACCATGCGGGCTTCGGCCATCTGGGCATCATGGTCGATGATGTGCAGGCGACCTATGACAAGCTGCTCGCGCACGGCGGCAGCTCGGACGGACAGATCGTGTCCCACTACTACGAGAACAAGGGTCAGACGCTGACCATGATCTATGCCAAGGATCCGGAGGGCAACATCATCGAGATCATGCGCTGGGATGACGGCAAGCTGCCGTCGGCTGAATAAGTCACCGATCGATAGCTCCTATCGATAGGGTATTTTGGATAGCACCTCATGCGGCGGAACATCGTCACGTGCCATAGCCTTTATATACCTCGCTCACATGAGAAAAATCGCGTATGTCGGAACATATCTCTCGATCGTTCGGATGAGGTGCTGTTCAAAAAAGAAAGGGATGTTGAAATGGTCGCTGAGATCATTAGCGTTGGAACAGAGCTGCTGCTGGGCAATATCGTCAACACCAATGCACAGTATCTGGCCGGGCGGCTGGCGGAGCTGGGCTTCGAGCTGTACTACCAGACCGTCGTCGGCGATAACACAGCGCATTTGAAGGGCGCGCTCGACGTGGCCTATACGCGGGCAGAGCTGGTGATCCTGACCGGCGGGCTCGGCCCCACGAAGGACGATCTGACCAAGGAGATGCTCGCGCATTACTTCGGTAAGGCGCTGGCGTTTCGGGAGGACGTATTCGAGAACGTGGTCAAGCATGTGCACGCCTTCGGCGCGACACAGATCACCGAAAATCACCGCAAGCAGGCGATGGTGCCGACCGATTCACTGATCCTGCAGAACGATCACGGTACGGCGCCCGGCTGCGTGATGGAGCACGAGGGCAAGATCGCCGTACTGCTGCCGGGGCCGCCGCGTGAGATGAAGCCCATGTTCGAGCAGTGCGTCGAGCGGTATCTGTATCAGCTCGTCGATCGGTCGATCGCCTCGGTGTGCATCCGCCTCAAGACGAAGGACGAGGCGGCAGCCGACCTCGTGGGCGAAGCGCCGGTCGCAGCCAAGCTGGATGAGCTGCTGGACGGGGAGAACCCGACGGTCGCCACCTATGCGCAGGAGCAGGGCGTGCTGGTGCGCGTGACGGCTTCCGCCCCCACGCGAGAGGACGCGCTGGTGATGGCGCGCATCGTGGCGAAGAACTGCATCGACCGGATCGGTCTGGACGTGGTCAAAGAAGTGACGGAACAGTAAGGAAACGGAAAGGGAGCGTGTTGCATGGAACAGGTAACGGCGAATATTTTTACAGAGACCAAGATCCGCGGGTGCAATCCGAGCATCGTGTTCACCAAGGAGGGCTCGGTGTTCATCGATACGGCGCAGTGGATCGGCAAGCTGTTGGAGATGCGCAAATTTGCGCTGGAGCGCGGCCCGATCCACTACCTCATCAATACCGAGGCGCATATCGACCATATCTTCGGCAACCACTGGTTCGCCGGGGAGGCGATCACGATCGGTCATGAGAAGCTGAGCGACGATCTTTGGAAGGTGCCGGGCACGCTCGACGCCTATGATTACAGCGTCGATGTGCTCCAGCGGCAGGAGCCCGATATGCTCGCGCAGATGCCGCCGCGCGGCGAATACATCATGATGGAGCGCCCGGACATCACTTACAGCGACCACATGAGCCTGCTGCTGGGCGATACCCACTTCGAGCTGTATCACACGCCGGGTCACTCGAGCTGCCAGACCTGCGTCTATGTCCCGGAGGAGCGCACCGCCATCGTGGGCGACACGCTGTTCGTGGATTGCCAGACCTGGCTGCACTCGGCGAACATCGACGAACTGCTCCATTCGCTCGACTTCCTCGAGACGCTGGATGTCGATCACATCATCCCCGGCCACGGCCCGGTGGTGACCAAGGATTACATCGCCAAGCAGCGCAGCTTCATCTATGAATGGCTGGGCGCGGTCGCGGCCGGTATCTCCAAGGGCTGGTCGCAGGACGAGTGCGTGGCCAACATCAGCTTCGCGGAGCGTTGCCCGATGGATATTGGTCAGCCCGAGATGATGGAATATGTCCAGCGGACGAACACGATCAAGTGCTATCAGTACCTGACGGGCAAGGCGTGAGCCGCTGCGGCCGGATAAACAATGAAAAACAGAGCGCGGATGCCGAATGGAATACCTGTTCGGCATTCGTTATAGCATCCGTGATCCTTTCGATATATCACGGAACAGGAGGACGAAGATATGGGTCAGTTGAAACGCGCGATGCAGGCGCTGCGGGCGGCGGGCGAGCCGTTCGTGCTGGTCACGGTGAAGGACGGGACGGGCTCGATGCCGCGGCACCGCGGCGCTGCCATGGTGGTGCGGCAGGATGGGTCGATCGTCGGCTCGGTCGGCGGCGGTCTGCTGGAGGCTACCGCGATCGAACAGGCGCGGCAGGCGCTGGCGGCGCAGCAGGACAGGGAGCACGCCTTCCACCTGACCGGGCAGCAGGCCGCGCAGAGCGGCATGATCTGCGGCGGGAGCGGCGTGCTGGCGTTCCGCTACCGCACGCCGCAGATGGAGCTGCCCGAGATCCCGGAGGAATATGGCCGCACCTACATCTTCGGCGGCGGCCACGTGGGGCTGGCGCTGTCCAAGGCGCTGGCACTGCTGGGCTGGCCGGTGACCGTGCTGGACGACCGCGCGGCGTTCGCCGCGCCGGAGCGCTTCGCGGGCGCGGCGGGGATCGTTTTGCCGGATTTCGAGCACATCCCGGCGCTGCCGGTGCAGCCCGAGGACAGGATCGCGATCGTGACCCGCGGCCATCTGGGCGATCTGGATGCGCTGCGCTGGGCGCTCGGTCAGCCTGCCCATTACATCGGCATGATCGGCTCGAAGCGCAAGCGCGAAATGCTCTATCAGACCCTGCGGTCGGAGGGCGTGCCGCAGGCGCGGCTGGACGCGGTGTTCTCGCCGATCGGCTTGGATATTGGCGCGGAGACGCCGGAGGAGATCGCGATCGCGATCGTAGCAGAAATGATAGCAGTGCAAAGTCAACGAAAGAAAGAGGAGGAGCGATGAAGACCGTATCGACACAGGCGGCGGTCGGGATGCCGCTGGCGCACGACCTGACGCAGATCATCCCGGGGCAGTATAAGGGCGCACGCTTCAAAAAAGGCCACATCGTGACCGAGGAGGACGTGCCGGTGCTGTTGTCCATGGGCAAGGAGCACCTGTACGTGCTCGAGCTGGGCGCAGACGACGTACACGAGGACGAGGCCGGGCAGCGGATCGCGCAGGCGGCCGCCGGGGAAAATATCCGGCTGCGCGCCAAGGGCGAGGGCAAGGTCGAGCTGCTGGCCGCCTGCAAGGGCGTGCTGCGCGTCGATCGGGACAAATTGCTCACGCTGATCGAGGATGACGCGGTGATGTTCGCGACGATCCACGGCGATCAGGTCGTGGAGGAGGGTCAGTTGCTGGCCGGGACGCGCGTGATCCCGCTGTATGTGCCCGAGCAGACCGTGCAGCGCGCGGAACACTGTCAGGACGTGATCCGAGTCGAGCCGATGCGGCACGCGCACGTCGGCATCGTCACCACGGGCAGCGAGATCTATCACGGCCGGATCGAGGATAAGTTCGGCGAGATCCTGCGCCGCAAGTTCGCCGCGCTGGACTGCGAGGTGATCGGGCAGATCGTCTCGGACGACGACGAGCAGATGATCGCGGACAGCATCCACCGCATGATCGAGCAGGGCGCGGACATGATCGCGGTCACGGGCGGTATGTCGGTCGATCCGGATGACCGCACCCCGGCCGGGATCCGGCGCGCGGGCGTGGAGATCGTGACCTATGGCGCGCCGGTGCTGCCGGGCGCGATGTTCCTGCTCGGCTATTGGAACGAGGTGCCGGTCGTCGGTCTGCCCGGCTGTGTCATGTATCACAACGCGAGCGTGTTCGAGCTGGTGGTGCCGCGTCTGCTCGCCGGAGAGCGGATGGATCGGCAGGCGATCAAGCGGTTCGCGGAGGGCGGCCTGTGCCGCGGCTGCGCGCCCTGTACCTACCCGAACTGCGGGTTCGGAAAATGACAGAACAGAGGTGAGCTCATGCGCGATCATCTGGGGCGGGACATCCGCTATCTTCGCATCTCGCTGACCGAGCGATGCGATCTCAAGTGCATCTACTGCCGGGAGGAAACGGCATACTGTCAGGCGAAGCGGGAGCTGAGCGTGACCGAGCTCGCGCGCCTCATGGGGCTCTTTGCCGGGTTGGGCATCACCAAGGTGCGCCTGACCGGCGGCGAGCCGCTCGTCCGCCGGGATCTGGAGGAGATCGTGCACATGATCGCACGGATCCCGCAGGTGCGAGACCTGAGCATGACGACCAACGCACAGAGCCTGGCCGATCGGGTCGGGGCGCTGCGCCGCGCGGGCCTGCAGCGGGTCAACATCAGTCTGGACTCGCTGCAAGCGGAGCGGTACCACCGCATGACCCGGGGCGGCACGCTGCAAAAGGCGCTGGACGGGCTGCACGCCGCGCTCCGCGAAGGGTTGACCGTCAAGGTCAACGTCGTGCTGGTGCGCGGCGAGAACGACGCCGAGATCGACGATTTCGTCGCGCTGGCGCGCAATTATCCGATCGATGTCCGCTTCATCGAGCTGATGCCGTTCTGCGCGCTGAGCGCGGCGGCGGAAAAGCGCGTGCCCGGCGAGGAGATCTTGGCACGCCATCCGGCGCTGCGGCCGGTCGCGGCGCGCCATCCATCCCAGCCCGCGGCGGACTATCAGGAGCCGGGCGCGTTGGGGCGCGTCGGGCTGATCGACCCGATCTCCCACCGGTTCTGCTGCTGCTGCGATCGGGTGCGCCTGACCAGCGATGGCAAGCTGCGGATGTGTCTGGGGCAGGAGAAGGAGACCGACCTGCGGGCGTGGATGGACAAAAGCGATACCGCGCTGCGGTATATCATGCAGAAAGCGATCTATAACAAGCCGGACGCGCATGGCTTCGACAGCGGGTTCCATGCGGTGCGGGCGATGAACCAGATCGGGGGATGAGTCAAAAATGGCAACGATAGAAGCGATCAATATCAGCGAGACACGTGGCGTATTCAAAAAGCCGGTCGAGCGCGCGCAGCTCCGGCTGCGGCACGGCATCGTCGGGGACGCCCATGCGGGCGACTGGCACCGTCAGATCAGCCTGCTCGCGCAGGAGAGCATCGATAAGATGACGGCGCTCGGCGTCGAAGGGCTCGATCCGGGCAAATTCGCGGAGAACATCACGACCAAGGGGATCTGTCTGCACACACTGCCGGTCGGCACACAGCTCTATCTGGGCGATTGTCTGACCGAGGTGACGCAGATCGGCAAGAAATGCCACCAGCACTGCGAGATCTACAAAAAGGTCGGCAAGTGCATCATGCCGACCGAGGGGATCTTCGTCAAGGTGCTGACCGAGGGCACGATCCGTCCGGGGGATGCGATCCGTGTCGTGAGGAAGGGCGCGTGCGGAGAGCCGGGGTGAGCACGCCGATCCGCTGTATGCTCCGCGCGAGCCTGGGGCGTGAGCAGTCGTTCTGGGGGCCGGGCATCACGTCGCTGCTGCACCAGATCGATGCATGTCATTCCCTGCGGGCGGCGGCCAAGGGCATGGGGATCTCCTACAGTAAGGCGTGGAAGATCGTCCACCATGCCGAGCAGGAGCTCGGCTTCGCGCTGGTGCAGTGTGCGCAGGGCGGGAGCCGCGGCGGCGGCTCGCGACTGACCGAGCAGGCGCTCGCGCTGCTGCGCGCCTACGACGCCATGCAGGACGAGCTGAAGGATCTGCAGAAAAGCCTGTACGACAAATATTTTTCGCAGATCTTAAAAGGAGGATAGAGCATGAAAAAGATAACGGTGATCGCGTTTCTCACGTTGCTGGCGCTGAGCGGCTGTGGCACTTCCGA
>JAUNJI010000005.1:23011-38863 GCA_030533295.1 Eubacteriales bacterium | reverse complement strand
GTCCACGCCGCAGACCGATGAATAGCCCGCCGCCCACGCCTTTCGTTCATATTCCCACGTCATCGAAACGCCCTCTTTACGATCCGTCTGCCTGCGCGACGCTCTCGAGCGTGATCCGCCCCAGCACGCCCCCGCGGAACTCGTCGAGCAGGATGTGCGCCATGCGCTCGGTGTCGATCTCGCCGCCGCGCAGCAAAAAGCCGCGCCGCCGTCCGGCCTGTTGCAGCAGCTCATAGCCGAGGAAGTCGCTCTCCGCCGGGATCGTCACGCCGTACCGCTCGATGATCGCCTGCGGCGCTTGCACGGCGAGCAGCTCCAGCAGCTTGCAGCCGAGCGTCTCCACATCGAGGATGTCGTCCTTGATCGCGCCGGTGCACGCCAGCAGGATGCCCACGCGCTCGTCGTCGAACTTCGGCCACAGGATGCCCGGCGTGTCCAGCAGATCGACGCCGCCCGCGACGTGGAACCACTGGCTGCCGCGCGTCACGCCCGGCCTGTCCGCCGCCTTGGCGGACTTGCGCCCGACGATCCGGTTGATGAAGGTGGATTTGCCGACGTTCGGGATGCCCACCACCATCACGCGCGCGGCCTTGCCGACCAAGCCCTTTTCGTTCCACCGGACGATCTCATCGGCCAGCAGCGTGCGCACCGCGTGCGCGAAGGCCGACGTGCCCGCGCCGGTGCGGCTGTCGGTCTCGATGACGGCCATGCCCTGTGCGCGGAAATGCGCCGCCCACGCCGCCGTGCACACCGGATCGGCCAGATCGATGCGGTTGAGCACCATCAGGCGCGGCTTGCCGGCCGCGATCTCGTCCATATCCGGGTTGCGCGACACCTGCGGGATCCGCGCGTCCACGATCTCGCACACCGCGTCCACCTGCTTGATATAGCCCGCCATCTGGCGGCGGGTCTTGGTCATGTGACCGGGATACCATTGGATCTGCATCATTCCACCGCCCCAAAGGCGCTCAGCGGATAGATCACCGCGAGCACGTGTCCTAAGATGTAGCGCTCGTCCACCATGCCCAGACGGGAGTCGCGGCTGTCGGTAGACCAATTGCGATTGTCGCCCATGACGAACACGCTGCCCTCGGGCACGGTCTGCGGATAGGTCAGATCGCCCATCTTTTCCAGCGTGTCGATCTTTTCCGCGATATAGGGCTCGTCGAGCGTCTGGTCGTTGACCAGCACATCGCCGGTGATCGGATCGATGTCCACCGTGTCGCCGCCTGCGGCGATGATACGCTTGACGATCGGCTGGTCGCTGTAAAAGCCCTCCTTGCGGAGGATGACGATGTCGCCCCGCTCGGGCGCGTAGCACAGGTCGCTGACCAGCATGATGCTATGATCCTTGAGCGTGGGGTACATGGACGAGCCATCCACGCCGATCAAGCGCACGAAAAAGGTGAATACGACGACGAAAAATATCAGCACAGCCATCAACGATTCGCCCCAGCTGAACAGCTCGCTGGAAAAGCGCCCTTCCGGCTTTTTCTTCTCCCCGCTCCGGGTCTCCTGCATGACGTGATCCCTCCAAAAGATAAACATACAGCATTATTATAGCGGTATCTGCACCCGATCGCAAGGACAAATCGAAATTTCCCGCGCACCATCCGGCGCGCCGGGCACAGAAAACGAAAACGGGGAGCGTACGCTCCCCGTTCGCGGCCTTGCGGCTCGTTGTTCCTCAGACCTTTTCGGCGATCTTGGCAGCCTTGCCCACGCGGCCACGCAGATAATACAGCTTGGCGCGACGCACCTTACCATTGCGCACGACCTCGAACTTCGCGACGTTCGGGGAATGCACCGGGAAGGTCTTTTCCACGCCTACGCCGTAAGAGATGCGGCGGACGGTGACCGTCTGGTTGACGCCAGCGTGCTTCTTGGCGATGATGATGCCCTCGAACACCTGGATACGCTCACGGTTGCCTTCCTTGATCTTGTTGTGCACCTTGACGGTGTCGCCGATCTTGAGCTCCGGCAGATCGCTCTTGAGCTGCTGCTCGGACAGTACTTTGACCAGATCCATGATCTTATCTTCCTTTCGTCTTAGACATTCTTGCACTACCCCTCTGCGGATAAGCAGCGGAATGCCCGTGTTTCCGAAATATGATACCACATATCCGGTCGAACTTCAAGTCTTTTTTTCATAAAATGTGCATTATTTTCTATACCACTTGTAATTATGGCAGATCATAGTATACTGGTATCATCCCTACTTGTAAAGGAGCAGTTTCTATGTGGGCTTATGAAAGCGTTTTTTATCAGATCTATCCGATCGGCTTTTGCGGTGCGCCGCGCGTCAACGATGGCGTGCTGTGCTCCCGCATCGGCAAGGTGGCCGATCAAGCGGCGCATATCGCGCGGCTCGGCTGCGACGCGGTCTATTTTTCGCCGATCTTCGAGTCCGACAGCCACGGCTATGACACCCGCGACTTCCGCAAGATAGACTGCCGTCTCGGCACGAACGAGGATTTCGCCGCCGTGTGCCACACGCTGCACGAGAACGGCATCAAGGTCGTGCTCGATGGCGTGTTCAACCATGTCGGCCGCGGTTTTTGGGCGTTCCGCGATGTGCAGGAGAAAAAGTGGGACTCGCCCTATAAGAACTGGTTCCACCTCTCGTTCGACGGCAACTCCAACTATAACGACGGCTTCTGGTACGAAGGCTGGGAGGGGCATTACGAGCTGGTCAAGCTCAATTTGCGCGAACCGGCCGTCGTGCAGCACCTGTTCGACTGCATCCGCCTGTGGGTGGACACGTTCGACATCGACGGCCTGCGGCTGGACGTGGCCTACTGCCTCGATAAAGACTTCATCCGCCAGCTCCGCGCGTTCTGCGACACGCTCAAGCCCGACTTTTTCCTCGTCGGCGAGCTGCTGCACGGCGACTACAACCAGTTCGTCGGCGACGGGATGCTGCACTCCTGCACCAACTATGAGTGCTACAAGGGGCTGTATTCCTCGCTCAACAGCATGAACCTGTTCGAGATCACCCACTCGCTGCTCCGGCAGTTCGGTCCGGAAAATTGGACTCTCTACCGCGGCAAGCACCTGCTGAGCTTCGTGGACAACCACGATGTCACCCGCGCTGCGTCCATCCTGCAACAGCCCGCGCATCTGCCGCTGCTCTACGCGATGCTGTTCGGTATGCCAGGCATCCCGTGCATCTACTATGGCAGCGAATGGGGCGCCAAGGGCGAAAAGCATCAGGGCGATGACGCGCTGCGCCCCGCGTTCGACGCGCCCGTGTGGAACGAGCTGAGCGACCAGATCGCAGCGCTCGCCAAAGCGCACAAGGAGAGCCGTGCGCTGTGCTACGGCGACTTCAAGCAGCTCGTCCTCACCAACAAGCAGTGCATCTGGGAGCGCACCTGCGACGACGAGCGCGTACTGATCGCGATCAACATCGACGACCAGCCCTATACCGCGCATTTTGATGCACGCTGCGGCCGCGCGGTCGATCTGATCACCGGCCAGCCGCACGATTTCGGCGGCGGCAGTGAGCTGCCCCCCTATTCCGCCCATTTCTGGCTGTGTGAGCGCTGACGCGCCGCGCCTGCGGCAGTCAAAAAAGCCGGTCTCCTCTCGGAGACCGGCTTTTTCGCCGAGGGGGACATCCCCCGCCGTTCGTTCAGATGTAATCCACGACCAGCGTGCAGACCGTGCCATCGGTCAGCGTCACGTCGAACGCCGTGCAGCTCCCGCGATGGCGGAAATGCTCGAGCGTGTCCTTGGTCAGCGTGAGCGACTGCGTCCCCACGCGATACGCGCTCCCGGCTTGCAGCTCCTGCACGTTGCCGTTGGACGAGACCGACACGCTGCGCACGGCCGCCCCGCCGAGCGGCAGGTCGATCGATACCTCGGTCGGCGCGAAGGTGTCATACACGGCTACGACCGCATGGACACCGGCCGGTGTGGAATCCGTCACCGTCAGATCGACCGCACAGTGGGTGCCGTCCGCACAGTCGATCGAGATCGTATAGGTGCCCGCGCGGAGCCGCGCGAGCTCGCTGCGCCGCACCACCACCGAGCGGGCGGTCGCATCGAAGGCATACGGCAGATGGGTCAGCCCGAGCACGACCCCGTCGATGTCAGCCAGCGTGGTCACGCCATCCAGCCGCAAGACCAGATCCTTGAACCCCGCCGACCGATGATAGCGGTCGAACGTGGCGCGCTGCACCACCTGCTGCGGCGCGGAGGCCGACGACACGCGGATGGTCAGATCGGCGCGGCCGCCGTCCGACAGCATGAGCGTCAGCGCGTGTTCGCCCTGTCCCAAGCTGCCCAAGAAGGCTGGCAGCAGCCGGATCCCGGCGTTCGTGCGCACGTGATCGGTCGTGTTCGCCAGCGTCTGTCCGCCGCAGCTCGCGCTCACGACGGATACGCCCGCCGGCATGTACACCTCGACGCCCGCGCCCAGCGCCGGCAGATCGTCCAGATCGACCTCGATCACGGCCGGGGACACGCCCGCCATGCTCGAGCCGCTGACCGTCTTGCCGCCGATCGTCGCCGTCAGCCCGTCGGCCAGCGTGTGGCCGAGCACCGAGACGCTGCTCGCGAAGCTGACGCCGCCGGTCTTGATGTCGGCCTGATAGACCTCGCCATAGCCCGTGATGGACGCGGGCTGCTGCGCCTCCAGCCGATAGACCGTCGCGCCCGCCGTCGTGCTGACCGTGGCCTCGCCCGCCAGCACCAGCTCATCCACCGCCGCGTCCAGCGTCAGCGATACGCGCCCCTTGCCCTTGACCAGCACATCGTCGAAGCCCGCGCTGTTTTCGCCGATCAGCCCTTTTTCATAGAGCGCGGCGGCCGTGCACACTTCAGCCTGCTGGATGTTGGACGCGCCCGTCACCGTCACCTGCAACAGGCGCCCCATCGGCGACGAGACGATCATATGATCGCTGGATGTGTTGGTCAGCGTGACCGTGCCGCCCGAGACGATCAGCGTGCCCTCCACGTTGACGTTGGTCAGCGTGACCGCGTCCGCGCCCAGCCCCTCGGTGAGGTACAGATCGCCCTTGATCGTGGCGTTGGACAGCGTGCAGCTCTCCGAGATCGTGACGTTCGCCGTGTCCTGCTTGAGGTCGGTGCCGGTGTACGCCTTGCCCTGTCGGGACAGCGACGTGCCCAGATAATGATACAAGATCTTGGCGACCTCGCCGCGCGTCACCACGCGCCGGGGGCGGAAGCTCCCATCCTTATAGCCCGTCAGGATCCCCTTGTCCACCGCGGCCTTGACATAGCCCGCCGCCCAACCGGCGACCGTGTTCCGATCGGTGAACGGCAGTGCGGACGGCGCGACCGTGCCCGGGTCGGCCTTGAACAGCCGACCGATGATGACCGCCGCCTGCTCGCGCGTGACCTTGCCCTCGGGATCCATCCTGTCGTTGCCCGTGCCGTTGATGTAGCCATATTTTTTCGCGATGCAGATCGTATCGTAGTACCACGCGCCCGTCGGCACATCGACATAGGAGATCGTCGCCTTTTCTGTGAAGTGGAACGCACGGTTGACATAGCGCATGAACTCGGCGCGCGTCATCTCGCGATCGGGCTCATACTTGCCCGTCGTCTTGCTCGGATTGATCACGTTCTCCTGATCGAGATAGGTGACGAAGCGCTTGGCCCAGTGCCCATCCAGATCGGAGGCCGCCGACGCGAACGGCATCGCAGACAGCAGCATTACCGCGCACAACAGTGCGGAGATCAGCCGTTTTTTCATTCCTGAACCTCCTTATCGAACTTATTTTTAGTATAGCATACCGGTCTATGTTTGGCAACCGTCATTCCCCTCAGGCGTTTTTGACGAAGTGCACGAACAGCCTCCCTTTTCGGCTCGTCCCGCCCATCGCCTCGATCTGCGCCCGCCCCGCGCCGCGCACGGTCAGCCGCTCGCCGGCGGCCACCTGCCGCTCGGGCTTGAGACAGGGCGCGTCATCGACGAACACCAGCCCCTTTTCGATACGCGCCTGCGCCTCCTTGCGCGGCAGGCCGAACACCAGCGCCACCACGCTGTCCAGCCGCGGCGAGGCGACCGAGCCGCTGCCCTGCTGCTGCGTGACCGGGGCGCGGCGCAGGTCGGTGAGCGCCTCGCGCGTGACCGACAGCTGCTTGCGTCCCGCTTTGGCGAAATGCAGCAGGATGAAATCGGCCATCTCCTCGAGCACCAGGATGTCCGCGCCCTGCTCGTGCACCAAAATGTCGCCCACGACCGCGCGTTCGATCTGCAAGCCCATCAGTGCGCCCAGATAGTCGCGGTGGGTCAGCGTGTCCTCCTTGCGCTTGTGCGCCCGCAGCAGCGCCAGCGGCGCGGCCTGCTTGGCGGTCGTTTCATCCAGATAGTCCGGGTAGAACAGGAACAGGCCGCGCTCCGCGCCCTCATAGCCGCCCCAGAACACCGCGTGGCCGGTCGCGCCCGCCAAACGCACGGCCTCGGCGCATTTGGCACGCTCGTTCAGGTCGAGAAAGCGGGTGTGCGTCAGATAGCCACGGGTCTGGCAGGTCTGCTCCTTATCCAACAGGCTGGCCAGCAGCAGCCGGTCGTCGCCCGACCGCGCGATGGCCGCCATGATCTCTTGTCTGGTCTTCAAGTCATCTCCTCCATCCTGCGGGGCGGATCGGCACAGATCCCGATCATCTCCCCATACCCTATTGTACTATCTTCGCTTTTCGTTTACAATAAAGAAAACGATCGCGAGAAGGAGCGGATGGATCTTGACAGTGAGAGAGCAGGTTTTGCAGGCGCTCGAGCAGGCGCGCGGCGCGCGGCTGTCGGGCGGCCGACTGGCCGCCCAGCTCGGCGTATCGCGGGCGGCCGTGCACAAGGCGATCGGCGTGCTGCGCAGCGAGGGACTGGCCATCGACGGCGTGCCCGGCGAGGGCTACCGCCTGTCTGCCGACGACGACAGCCTGACCGCCGCGGGCATCGCCCAGCTGCTGGATACGGCCTGCATCGGGCAGACGATCGAGGTCGCGCCCTCGCTCACCTCGACCAACACGGTGATGAAAGAGCGCTACACCGACCGCCCGCACGGCTTCGTGCTGCTGGCCGAGGAGCAGACCGGCGGACGCGGACGGCTGGGGCGCTCGTTCGCCTCACCGGCGGGCACGGGCATCTATCTGACCATCCTGCTGCGTCCCACCCTGCCGCTCTCGCACATCCAGTTCGTCACGATCGCGGCGGCGGTCGCCGTGGCCGAGGCCATCGAGCAGACCGCGGGCTTCGCCCCGCAGATCAAGTGGGTCAACGATGTGCTGATGGATGGCCGCAAGCTGTGCGGCATCCTGACCGAAGCCTCGATCGAGGGCGAGAGCGGCGCGGTCAGCGCGGTGATGGTCGGCATCGGCATCAATCTGCGCCCCAACCCCGCTTGGCCGGACGACGTGCGTGCGGTCGCGGGCGCACTGAGCCAATACGGCGCGACGCCGCGCCGCGCCGCGCTCACCGCCGCCGTGCTCGGCTGCTTCGAGCGCAGCTACGCGCTGATCGAGCAGGGGCGCGAGGCCGCGCTGCTCGACCGCTACCGCAGCCGCCTGTGCTGCATCGGGCAGCGGGTCGCGGTGATCGCCCCCACCGGCACCTATCCGGCCGACTGCATCGGGCTGGACGCGGCCGGGCATCTGCTCGTCCGCACGGACGACGGCGCGACCCGTGCGCTCGCCACAGGCGAGATCAGCATCCGCCTGTGACCTTCCCGCCTGAACGATATGCGATGATAAAAGGAGTTTTACATGATGTTTCAAACCGCCGCCGGGGTGACGATCCCCTTTCCCGAACGACTGTCCGAGCGCTACCAGCAGGAGGGCGACACGCTGACCTGCAACCTGAGCTTTGAAAAGCTGGACGACTTCGTTCGCGCCTTCTATGACGCGCTGGACGAGCCGCTGTTCCTCGCCATCCACCCGGATGCCGACGCGGACGAGGTCTGGTATCTGGACAACATGACCAAGGCGCAGCTCACCATGATCTTGGACGGCTACGGCGAGCTGCTGTATCAGGACGGCCTGTCCGCCTTCGCCATCGGCTCGTTGGCGACCGAGGAGGAGCTGTTCGTGCAAAAATACAAGGTGCTGTCGCTCTACAGCCCGCGCGTCGCCCGCTTCACGGCGCTGCTCGAGCGCTTCGGCGTCGCCCGCACCGACCGCCTCGTGACCGCGTGGGACACCTTTTCGGACGCGCATCCCGGCAGCGCCCAGCGCCTCGTGGTCGCCGGGCAGACCGTGCCCGACCTGATCCGGGAGCTGGAACAGCTCGGGATGTACCGCGGATGACAGGACGACCAGACCACCAGCCCGGCTGGTGGTCTGCTTTTTTGCCCCCAAAACGCCCATCTTAAGAAAATCTCAAGAAAAATAGCAGGGAAATCAACAGATGGATCTGGTATGATAGACAAGAGGAGGGAACACGATGGAACGACTGACCATATTGGTCGTGGACGACGACAGAGCGATCGTGGACAGCATCGCGATCTTTTTGCGTGCCGAGGGCTACGCGGTCGAAAAAGCCTATAACGGTCTGGAGGCGCTCGACATCCTGCTGTCCCGCCCGGTGCAGCTGCTGCTGCTGGACATCATGATGCCCGCGCTGGACGGCATCCAGACGCTGCTCAAGGTGCGGGAGACCAAAAACATCCCGATCATCCTGCTCTCGGCCAAATCGGAGGACGCGGACAAGATCCTCGGCCTGACCGCGGGCGCGGACGACTACATCACCAAGCCCTTCAACCCGTCCGAGCTGGTCGCGCGGGTCAAGAGCCAGCTCCGGCGCTACACCCAGCTCGGCGCGATGCAGCCGACCGCGACGCGGCTGGTGATCCGCGGGCTGGTGGTGGACACCGAGCGGCACGAAGTGACCGTAGACGGCGAAAGCGTGCGGCTGACGCCGCTCGAGTACAAGATCCTCGCGCTGCTGTGCCGCCAGCCGGGCAAGGTGTTTTCGACCGAGGAGATCTACCGCCGCGTGTGGAACGACGAGATCGTGTCCGACAACGCGATCGCCGTCCACGTCCGCCACATCCGCGAGAAGATCGAGATCGACCCCAAGGATCCGCGCTACCTCAAGGTCGTCTGGGGCGTGGGCTACAAGATAGAAAGGAGCGAGAAGGAATGAAAACGATCGTCCGTTCCCCTTTCGCGAAGGGGATCGCGTTCGCGCTGTGCCTGCTCTGCGTGGTGGCGGGCTGCACGGTGGCGGGCGATGCGCTGCAATGGTACCAGACGGAGGCTGACCAGTACGGGAGCGGTGTCTATCGGCTGGAGGGCAGCTTTGAGGATTCGCAGAGGCTCGTGGATGGTTTCACGGATGCCTTTTTCGAGCTGGACGATGCGCTGCGTTACGATCGGGAGCCGGACGCGCTCGCACAGCGGATCGAGCAGACATTCCCCGGGGAGTATTACGCCAAGCTGGGCGACAAGGTCATCAAAAACGCCGATCTGACCAAGCAGATCGCGCGGTCGTCGCCCTATTATCTGATCTGTGTGCCGGGGAGCTGGCAGAGCAATGTCGTTTCCTACTACCCGTCGAATCTGTTCCTCAACTGGATAGACGAGGGCGCGCAGTATCATGATCCCGCGCTCGACGCGCAGGCCGCGCAGGCACGCGCCGCGCTGCAAGAGGGCGACTGCATCCTGCTGCGCCTGACCGAGCAGCAGACCGCCGTCCTGCGTGACCGCTGGGATGAGGGACGCGCGGTGTTCGAGCAGGCCGTGCTGCGGTGCGTCGTGCTGGCGCTCGTGCTGCTGGCGGCGTTCGTCTATCTGCTGTGCGTCACCGGCCGCCGTGCGGCGGACGAGGACGTGCACCTGCTGCTGATCGACCGGCTGTATGTCGAGCTCGACCTCGCGCTGATCGCGGGCGTCGCGATCGGTGCGGCAGCGCTGGTGCTCGTCGGGCTGGATGCGGCGATAGACGAGCATCTGTCGATGACGCTGGTCATGCGGCTGCTGACCGCCCTGCTGGTGTGCGCGACGGCGCTGCTGATCGAGCTGGTGCTCTCGCTCGTGCGCAGCCTGAAGGCGCGGGCGTTCGTCCGGCGGTCGCTGGTGCTGCGCGTCGCACGCTGGTGCTGGCGCATCGCCGGACGGCTGGGGCGCTGGCTGCTGGGCGCGCTCCGGTGCGTCCGGGACGGGCTGCGGCGGCACAGAGAAGGGCTGCGCCAGCGCCGGAACGGGCTGTGGCAGCGCGTTTTCGGCAGCTACAAAACGCGCCGCGTGCTGCTGGCCTTTCTGGGCTACAGTGCGGTGTTGACCTTCCTTGTGTTGTGCGCCTGCGCGGATGGCGCCTTCGCGATCTTCGTGCTGGTGTGGGTCGCGGCGGCGACGGTGTTCCTGTGCCGCCGGGTGGACGGCTTCGCCCGCGTCGTGCAGGCGCTGCACACGCTGCGCGGCGGCGACCTGACCGTTAAGCTGACCGATATGCCCGCGGGCGTGTTCGCGACGATGGCCGAGGACATCGATTCGCTGGGCGACGGGATGCAGACCGCGCTGCAAAACGAAGTCCGCGCCGAGCGCATGAAGAGCGAGCTGATCACCAACGTCAGCCACGACCTCAAGACCCCGCTGACCTCGATCCTGAGCTATGCCGATCTGCTCTGCCAGCAGCACCTGACCCCGGAGGAGGCCAACGACTACGCCGCGATCATCCAGCAGAAGGGGCTGCGGCTCAAAAACCTGACGAGCGACCTGTTCGACATCTCCAAGGTGCAGTCGGGCGCCGAGCAGATCGTGTGCGAGCGGCTGGATGCGTGCACGCTCGTGCGGCAGGCGCTGGGCGAGCAGGATCGCGCGATCGCCGAGAGCGGGCTGATCCTGCGCACGACGATCCCCGAGCACGAGGTGCCGATCTGGGCGGACGGCAAAAAGATGTCCCGCGTACTGGAAAACCTGATCGGCAACTGCGTCAAGTACGCGCTGCGCGGCACGCGGGTGTTCCTCTCGGTGGCGGAGCAGGGCGAGAACGTCGTGATCGAGATCAAGAACACCGCCAACTATGAAATGGCGTTCGATGCGGGCGAGATCACCGAGCGATTCGTCCGGGGCGACGCTTCGCGCTCGACCGAGGGCAGCGGGCTGGGGCTGGCGATCGCCAAGAGCTACACCGCGGCCTGCGGCGGCACGCTGTCGGTCGAGGTGGATGGCGACCTGTTCAAGGTGCGCATCGTGTTCCCGGCGTATCCGGGCTGACCCACCCCACGCGGGGCGCGTCCTGTTCGATCAGGGCGCGTCCCGCGTCGTTTTTCCGCCGCCGCGCACGACCACAAGGGATAACGGTCGATCGCGTATAGGGATATACCTCTTTTTGCGCCATTTCGCGGGCAAAACCGCCGATGCTATTGACAAAACCGCACTGCGCCGATAGCATATCCATAGAAGAAGAGCCTATCGTGCAGATGAACAAGGAGGAGATCGTGATGCAGGCAAAACGGGTATGGGCGATGTATTGGAGCGCGACCGGCACGACCAAAACGGTCGTGACCACGGTGGCAGACAGCTTGGCCAAGGCGCTGGGGCTGGCGGTGGAGCAGTACGACTTCACGCTGCCCGCTGCGCGGCAGGGCGCACCGGCGTTCGATGCGCAGGACATCGTGGTATTCGGCACGCCGACCTACGCCGGGCGCGTGCCCAACGTGTTGCTCAAATATCTGGCGACCGTGCAGGGGCACGGCGCAGCGGCAGTGCCCGTCGTGACCTTCGGCAACCGCGCCTTCGACGATTCGCTGATCGAGCTGCGCGACATCCTCGCGGACAACGGTTTCCGCCCCTTCGCGGCGGGCGCGTTCGTGGGCGAGCACTCGTTCTCCACCACGCTGGCCGCCGGTCGGCCGGATGCAGACGATCTTGCGTTGGCGACCGAGCTGGGCGTGCGTGCCGCGGCGCGTGTGGCCGCGCTCGACGCGGATACGCCGATGATCGAGGTGTCCGGCCGCCCGCGTGAGACCCGCGCCTATTACCAGCCGCGTGACCGCGCCAAAAAGCCGATCGACATCCGCAAGGTCAAGCCGCTGACGAGCGAGGCGTGCAACGACTGCGGTCTGTGCGCGGCGATCTGCCCGATGGGCTCGATCGACCCGGAAAACGTGCGCAACTACATCGGCATCTGCATCAAATGCGGTGCGTGCGTCAAAAAATGTCCGCTGGGCGCCAAATTTTACGACGACCCCGGCTATCTGTACCACAAGAGCGAGCTGGAGGAGGAGTACACCCGCCGCGCGGCGGTCAACCTGTTCGTATGACCCGACCAAGAGCCGTCCATCCGGGCGGCTCTTGCTTTCACGCGGGCGCAGGACGACGGACGCACCGCCCCAAGACGCACGAGAGCCGCGGCGCTGTCGCACAGACAGCACCGCGGCTCTCCCCAAAAACGTGCAGAAAACGCTCAGACCCGCGAGCCGAAGCCCGCGGGTCTGAAACGCCATATCAAATTGGAGGTACCACCCAGAATCGAACTGGGGATCAGGGAGTTGCAGTCCCACGCCTTACCGCTTGGCTATGGTACCATACCAAGATAAGTGGAGCGGCTGACGAGGCTCGAACTCGCTACCTCCACCTTGGCAAGGTGGCGCTCTACCAGATGAGCTACAGCCGCATATGAAGTTGGGGGGGCGGATGCTCGTCGTGCATCCTTTCGTCGGTAGTCATATTTTTATCATAGCGCCCAATGGCGCTATGATAAAAATGGTGCCTCCGGGCGGAATCGAACCACCGACACGGGGATTTTCAGTCCCCTGCTCTACCGACTGAGCTACAGAGGCAGATCTTCTTCGGTCGGCCTGCGACCAAAGAAATGGCGACCCGGATGGGACTTGAACCCACGGCCTCCAGCGTGACAGGCTGGCGCTCTAACCAACTGAGCTACCGGGCCGGATCGTCGCCGCTACACTCATCAGCGACGATATTTATTATATCGAACAAAGGCGCGATCGTCAAGAGTTTTTTCTGCAAATTTTCATTTTTCTGCCTGCGCCAAAAGCTGCTGCAACTCCTGACGGGTAAAAGTATAGATTTTGTCGCAAAACTGGCAAGTCACTTCACTTTTTTCCTGTTCTTCCGCCATCTTGCTCAATTCGGTCTTGCCCATGCTGATGAGCGCCCGCTCGACTTTGCTCCGCGCACACGCGCAGCGATAGCCGATCGGCGCGGTCTGCAAAAAGCCCACCTCGAACCCATCCAGCACGGTCTGTACGATCTGCTCGAGCGCCATGCCCTGCTCGAGCATGACGGTCATCGGCGGCAGCTTGGCCAAGGTCGCCTCCAGACGGTCGATGTGCTCGTCCTTGACGCCGGGCATGAGCTGCACCAGCCAGCCGCCTGCGGCCTTGATCGTGCGGTCGGTATCCACCAGCACGCCCAGCGCACACGCCGAGGGGATCTGCTCGCTCTCCGCGAAGTAGCGCGTCAGATCCTCGGCGATCTCGCCGTTGACCAGCGCCACCGTGCCGGTCACGGGATCCTTGAGGCCAACATCCTTGATGACCATCAGATAGCCGCGCCCCACGCCGCCGCCCACGTCCAGCTTGCCGTCCGCACGGAGCGGCAGCTCGACCGACGGATCTTGCAGATAGCCGCGGACATAGCCATCCGACTCGCCCACGCAGACGATCGAGCCCAAGGGACCGTCGCCCTTGACCTGCACCGTCACCGAGCCGTCCTCGGTCTTGAGCTGGTCGCCCATGATCGCGGTCGCGGTCAGCGTGCGGCCGAGCGCGGCCGCCGCCAGCGGCGACGCATCGTGGATCTGCCGTGCCCGCTCGACCAGCCCGGTCGTCACGGCGGCTGCGATCTGGATGCCCGCATCGCGGGCGATCGCGCGGATCAAAATATCACTCATAAACTGTTAGTCTCTCTTTCGTGCAGTAAAATAGATGCGATCCTCTCCGCCCTGTACCGGCGCGAAGGACTGATCGCCATAGGTGCGGATCTCGACGAAGCCCGCCTGCTCCAGCATGGCGGTCAGCGTTTCGACCGTGTAGATGCGTTCCTCGTGCGTCTCCTGCGCCCGTGTCCAGCCGTCGCCCGCCTGCTCGAAGATGTCGAACTGATAGGCGCACAGCCCGTCCTCGACGGCGGCCTGCCACACGCAAAACACGCCCTCATCCTCGCGCACATAGGCGTTGCCATCGATGCGGGCGAACTTTTCCGGCGTGTTCACATCGAACACGAACAGCCCGCGCCCCGGCTCGAGGAACAGGTGCACGCGCTCGAACGCCTTTTGCAGCGTCGCGGGATCGGTCACGTAGTTGATGCTGTCCAAGCAGCACAGGCACACATCGACCGTGCCATATAGGTCGAGCGCCTCCATCCGCTGGTTGAGGAACAGCGGGCGCGGGTCGCAGTCCATGGTGTTCTGCATGGCCTGCATGAGCATATCGGGCGAAGCGTCCGCGCCGATCATCTCATAGCCGCGCTCGGCCAGCAGCCGGGTCAGCGTGCCCGTGCCGCAGGCCAGATCGAGCACCAGCGCCGGGCGCAGCCCCTCGCGGGCGAACAGGCGCTCGAAAAAATCCGCCCAGTCGGCATAGCCCACGTCGTCCGTGAAGCGGTCATAATACGCCGACAGCGCCTGATAATCATCCATCCTCTCGTTTGAGGCGGTCGAGCATCCGGCGGTAGCCGTCCGACCCATACACCAGGCACTTGTTCACCCGGCTGATCGTCGCCGTCGATGCGCCGGTCTCGCGGACGATGTCGCTGTATATCCGTCCGTCATCCAGCATCCGCGCCACTTGGAAGCGCTGCACCATCGCGCGCAGCTCAGCGATCGTGCACAGATCCTCAAAGAAATCATAGCACTCCTCCAGCGTTTCCAATTTGAGGATGCCGCGGAACAGGGTGTCCATATCTTGATCCTTGAGCTTTCGATTCAAGCCTCTTCCCTCCTTTTGATCCGTTCCGTTCAGACTGACAGTATTATAGCACACCGCTTTCATCCTGTAAAGCATGAAACGCGCCGAGCAGACGGCCGGATGGCCAAAAAAGCGAAACGGACCGCGCCCACGCAGGGCGCGATCCGTTTTTTTCGTTCGTCGAGCGGGCGCAGGATGCCCGCCACGTGTCTATCAGGCCTTGCCGTCGCTGCCCAGCACGTTGACGATCTTGTGCGCGACCATATCCTTGACCGCCTGACGAGCGGGCTTGAGGTACTGGCGCGGATCGAAGTGGTCGGGATGCTCGGCCATGTGCTTGCGGATCATCGCGGTCATCGCGAGGCGGATGTCCGAATCGATGTTGATCTTGCAGACCGCGAGCTGCGCCGCACGGCGGAGCTGCTCCTCCGGGATGCCGATCGCGTCCGGCATCTGGCCGCCGTAGGTGTTGACGATCTTGACGAACTCCTGCGGGACAGAGGACGAGCCATGCAGCACGATCGGGAAGCCCGGCAGGCGCTTGATGCACTCCTCGAGCACGTCGAAGCGCAGCGGAGGCGGCACGAGGATGCCGTCCTCATTGCGGGTGCACTGTGCCGGAGTGAACTTATACGCACCGTGCGAGGTGCCGATCGCGATCGCCAGCGAGTCGCAGCCCGTGCGGGAAACGAACTCCTCGACCTCCTCGGGGCGGGTATAGCTCTCCTGCCCTGCCTCGACAGCGACCTCGTCCTCGACACCGGCCAGCGTGCCCAGCTCAGCCTCGACCACGACGCCGTGCGCGTGCGCGTACTCTACGACCTGCTTGGTCAGGGCGATGTTCTCCTCGAAGGACTTGGAGGAGGCGTCGATCATGACCGAGGTGAAGCCGCCGTCGATGCAGGACTTGCAGACCTCGAAGGAGTCGCCGTGATCGAGGTGCAGCGCGATCGGGATCTCCGGGTTGTTCTGCACAGCCGCCTCTACCATCTTGACCAGATAGGTGTGGTTG
>JAUNJI010000005.1:0-23001 GCA_030533295.1 Eubacteriales bacterium | reverse complement strand
AGGCGCGCGCGCCCTTGGATACCTGGAGCACGACCGGGCTCTTGAGCTCGCCCGCCGCCTCGGTGATGCCCTGCACGATCTCCATGTTGTTCACATTGAAAGCGCCGATCGCATAGCCGCCGTTATACGCTTTTTGAAACATTTCAGTCGTAGTTACTAATGGCATGGTTTGACTTCCTTTCTTACCCATATTGTTGATGAAGGATACCGCCTATATTCTATCAGTATGTCAAGATAAAATCAAGCCCATCAGGCGATTTGCAGGATTTTTTGCAGCACCTGCCAGCAGCTCGATCGAACACGGCAAAAAATCCCGATCGGCATTGATTTTGCCCGCCGTTTATGATACTCTTATGAAGAAGCAGAATACAGCGGATCTTTCCCTGTATTTCAATCTGTTAGGAGGTTTTTCTATTATGAGCGAACTGAAAGGCGCTTGCGTCATCGGCCAGTCGGGCGGCCCGACCTCGGTCATCAACTCTTCTGTCCTTGGCGCGCTGGAGACCGCGCTCGATGCCCCGTCCATCACCCGTGTGTTCGGCATGGCGCACGGCATCAAAGGCCTGCTGAACGACGAACTGTACGACATCGACAAGGAAGATCGCGACGAGCTGGCGCTGCTGCGCTATACCCCGTCCTCCGCGCTGGGTTCCTGCCGCTATAAGCTGGCCGACCCGGATGTGGACGACACCGACTACAAGCGCATCCTCGAGATCTTCAAGAAGTACGACATCCGCTATTTCTTCTACAATGGCGGCAACGACTCCATGGACACCTGCAACAAGGTCTCCAAGTATATGATGAAGTCGGGCTACGAGTGCCGCGTCATGGGCATCCCCAAGACCATCGACAACGACCTGTTCGGCACCGATCACTGCCCGGGCTTCGCCTCTGCTGCCAAGTATATCGCCACCTCCTGCATGGAGATCTATCAGGACGCGCGCGTGTATGACACCGGCATGGTCTGCATCGTCGAGATCATGGGTCGTCACGCGGGCTGGCTGGCCGGTGCGGCCGGTCTCGCCACCGCGATGGGCGCGGGCCCCGATCTGGTCTACCTGCCCGAGACCGATTTCGACATGGACAAGTTCCTCGCCGATGTCAAGAAGGTCTATGCCGAGCGCGGCAACTGCCTCGTCGCCGTCTCCGAGGGCATCCACTACGCCGATGGCTCGTTCGTTTCCGAGGCCAAGACCTCCGCGACCGACGGCTTCGGCCATGCGCAGCTGGGCGGTCTGGCCGCCATGCTGGCTGACACCGTCAAGAACGAGCTGGGCTGCAAGGTGCGCGGCATCGAGCTGTCCCTGCTGCAGCGCTGCGCGGCGCACTGTGCCTCCAAGACCGACGTGGACGAGTCCTATATGGCGGGCAAGGCTGCGGTCGAGAACGCGGTCGCCGGCAAGACCGACTTCATGCCGGGCTTCCAGTGCACCCGCGACGAGAACGGCTACCAGTGCGCGATCGAGCTGCTGCCGCTCTCGCAGGTCGCCAACACCGAGAAGAAGGTCCCGCGCGACTGGATCAACGAGGAAGGCAACGGCGTGACGCAGGCGTTCATCGACTACGCGATGCCGCTGATCGAAGGCGAGAACGTTGGCCCCAAGGTGAACGGTCTGCCGAAGTTCGCGAACCTCAAGAAGATCAAGGCGGAGGCCTAAGTCCCCTCCCCCTTGCGCGGCGCAGCCGCATCACACACGGGCAGAGCCTTGCGGCTCTGCCCGTGTGCGTTTTTGGAGGTGACAGAGATGAAAAGACCGCTCCCCGACGCGGTCATGGCGGCGACCGGCGTCGCCGTGTGGCTGTCCGCGTGCGGCCTGCTGACGTGGGTCGTCCGCGCCTATGACGGCGCGATCGTCCACAGCGCGGCCTATTTCTGGGCATACGGCGGCGCGATCCTGCTGTTCGGCCTGTGCTCCGACCACTATGCGGACGAGGTGCGCCCCGACCAAACGCCGCGCTGGGTCGGTGCGCTGCTGCTCCTGCTGGGCACGTGGGTGCTCTACTATCAGATCGACCACCGCGCGTTCGTGGGCTGGCGGTATGATCTCTATCTCTGGTGGCTCGCGCTCGGCCTGCTGCCGCTCGGTACAGTTTGTTTGTATCAAAACAGCCGCTTTCGCCGCCCCCAGCCGCCGCGCCGACCGCGCTCGTCCCTGTATAACGCCAGCGTCTCCCTGCTGCTGTGCTTCGCGCCGCTGTTGGCGGCCACGCCGCTCTACCTCGCTGTGCTGCGCCCGGTCACGGTGGACGCGATCACGCCCATCGGCGAGGCGGAGGGCGGGCGCTTCATCGGCCATGTCCCCGGCGACCCCGCCGCGCACCCGCTCGGGCTGTACTTTTTCGCGGACGACGACCGCTGGTACTACTACGACGTGCGCGACGGTGCGCCTGTCGCCTACCGCGACCCCTTCGACCCCACGTGAGCGGGACGGCGGGCGCGCCACGCCCAGTGCGCCGTTCCCCCATCCCGCTCCCAAGACCACAAGGGAGGCTCTGCGTGAGCCTTCCTTGCGTTTTCTCTTGCAGGAACACCGTCTCGGTGGTATGATACTGAAAAAAGGAGGTGCGCGACATGGAACAGCAGACTCTGTTCGGCGGGGACGACACCCGCCCGCTGGCCGCACGGCTGCGCCCGCAGACGCTCGCGGACTTCGTCGGCCAGACCCACCTGCTGGGCAAGGGCAAGGTGCTGCGCCGCCTGATCGAGCGCGACCAGATCTCCTCGATGATCTTCTGGGGGCCGCCCGGCGTGGGCAAGACCACGCTCGCCCGCATCATCGCAGGCCAGACCAAGGCCGCGTTCATCGATTTTTCCGCCGTCACCAGCGGCATCAAGGAGATCCGGCAGGTCATGCAGCAAGCCGAGGACGGCCGCCGCTTCGGCGAGCGCACGATCCTGTTCGTGGACGAGATCCATCGCTTCAACAAGGCGCAACAGGACGCTTTCCTGCCCTTCGTCGAAAAAGGCAGCATCATTTTGATCGGCGCGACCACCGAGAACCCCTCGTTCGAGGTCAACGGGGCGCTGCTGTCGCGCTGCAAGGTGTTCGTGCTGCACGCGCTGACGGCAGACGAGCTAACCACGCTGCTCGACCGGGCGCTCACCGATCCGCGCGGCTTCGGCGGCCAGCACATCGTGATCGCGCCGGATATGCTGGCTGCGGTCGCCCGTTTCGCCAACGGCGACGCCCGCACCGCGCTCTCGACGCTCGAGATGCTGGTGCTCAACGGCGAGACCACCGGCGACACCGTGACCATTTCGCCCGAAACGCTCGCCCAGTGCACGTCCCAGCGGTCGTTGCTGTACGACAAGACCGGCGACCAGCACTACGACCTGATCTCCGCCCTGCACAAGTCCATGCGCAACTCCGACCCGGACGCGGCGGTCTATTGGCTGGCGCGGATGCTCGAGGCGGGCGAGGATCCGCTCTATGTCGCGCGGCGCGTCATCCGCTTCGCCAGCGAGGACATCGGTCTGGCCGATGCGCACGCGCTCGAGATCGCGGTGGCGGCCTATCAGGCGTGCCACTTCATCGGGATGCCCGAGTGCACGGTGCACCTGACGCACGCGGTGGTCTATCTGTCGCTCGCGCCCAAGTCCAACGCGCTCTACATGGCCTATGAGCACGCCAAGCAGGACGCGCTGACCCAGCTCGCCGAGCCGGTGCCGCTGGCGATCCGCAACGCGCCCACCCGGCTGATGCACGAGCTCGGCTACGGCGCGGGCTACCAGTACGCGCACGCGACCGCCGATAAACTGACCACGATGCAGTGCCTGCCGGACGCATTGGCCGACCGGTCGTACTACCGCCCGACCGAGCAGGGGCTGGAGGCCAAGTACAAAGCGCGGCTGGCGCAGATCAAGGCATGGAAAAAGCAGCACCGGCCGCGACCTTAGCCTTTTCGCGGCCAACGAACGGCAAAGACCCGACAGGAACGAGCCTGTCGGGTCTTTTTGCTGGGGGGCTAGGCGTCCTCGGACAGCAGCAAGCCCTTTTCGCGCAAGCAGCGCACGATGCGGTCGAGCGCGGCCTCGTCCGCGGCGCGGATCGTGTGCAGATGGATCCCGCCGGTCAGCTCGCACAGCGGACGGGCATCCGGCTGACTGAGCTTATCGCAGAACGCATCCGCGTCGAAGCGGGAAAACACGTGCAGCGGCGCACAGATCTGACCGTAGATCGGGTGCTCGACCGTCACATCGAGCAGCGCCCCGCCCAGATCGACCACGCTGTACAGCTCGTCCCGCAGGCGGTCGTCGTCATGGCGGCAGGCGATCCGGCGCTCGCAGTGCGTCGGGACGACGGGCGCTTCCAGCACATAGCCGCGCGGCGTGGCCAGCACGGACAGGCCGCCGGCACGCAACAGCGCCACATCACCGACGATGATCTGACGGCTGACCCCGCAGGCCGCCGCCAGCGCGGCAGCCGACAGCGGCCGATCGGCCTGCGCCAGCCGTTCGGCGATCGCAGCGCGGCGTTCTTTCGCGTTCATAAGCGTTCCTCCTTGTCGATACCTCTATCATAGCAAAATGACCGGGGTTTCGCAAGAGCGCACCGCGCCAGCGGCAAAAAAAGAAAGGCTATGCGTGGCATAGCCTTGTTACGTCCGATCGGATCGCGTGCGTCACAGCAGATAGACGTTCGCGTACTGCACGCCGAGCGCCAGCGCGTGGTCATGCGAGGAAACGAAGATGTCGATCTTATCGTTCTTGATCACACCGCCGGTATCCTCCGCGATGAACTCACCGTAGCCCTCGATGTACACGCGGCTGCCCAGCGGGATGACCGACGGATCGACCGCGATGGTGCGTCCCTCCGCCGGGACCGTGCCCGAGGCCGTCCGCGCGCCCGTCACGCCGTTGCACCGGGCGCAGGGGCAGTAGAAGGTCAGCTTGTGGACGCCGAGCGGGGTGGCCGTGCTCTTGACCGCGTCCGTCGCCTGCTGCGTGGCCGAATAGGTGACGGGCTTGCTGTCGGTCGTGGTGGGCAGCCAGTCATCGACGGTCTCGACCCGCGTGGACTGCGGCTGGGCGACCGTCGTGGTCGCGGCCGGCTGCGCGACGCGGTGCGTCTTGGTCTTGCTCGCGGCCTTGGCCTTGGCGAGCGCCTGCTCGGCCGTATCGACCTCGTCCGAGGTCAGCACCATGCCGACCGAGGCATCCAGATTGGAAGAAAGCAGCGCTACCGGCTGCTCCAGTGCTGCCGCGCTGATGGAGGCCACCGCGCTGACAGCGAGCGTCAAAGCGATCAGCTTGGACGCGTGCTTTCGCAGAGAAATAGACATCTGTATTACACTCCTATGCTCATTTTGAAAGATCCGCACCTTGCGGCGCGGCTCAGTCGTTGCCGATCTGCTGGCAGATCGTTACTGATTTGTTTTTGAACTGTTTCCGATCTGTAACCAATCATACCGCATGGAGCCGGGTTTGTCAAATGCTTTCGATCAATTTTGTGTAAGCTGTACAATTGTTTTCGAGCGCCCCCGAAAAGACTGTGTACTCCTATGAAAAAATCAGGGAAAACGACAGAAAGATCGGGGCAAACCCCATCGATCATGCCGTAAAACGCCCGTTCTGCGCCCCCAAGTGGGGATCGGACGGCTGTCGATCGCACGACACAGTGTCGCAGTGGGGAATGGCCGACCGCCCCTTTCCCCCATCCCGCGACACGCGCCGCGCCGCACAGCAGCACACCGAACGACGCGCAGCAGGCCGTTTTTTCCCGCGAAAACGCACGCTGCGCGATCCGTTCGCCGGCGAACGCGACAAAAAACCCTTTACATCGCCCGCCGATCGTGCTATGCTGATAGTAAGTGTTTGCAGACCGCACGGAGATACGCCGCACGCGGCGGCCGGTCTGTCTTTCATTCTTTTTAAGATAGGCGGACGAACGGGACACAGGTCCGTCTGACGAGACGCGGGCGTAGATGCTCGCCTATGTTTACTTTATTTTATACACAGTGCCGCATCCCCAAAGGGGACGGACCGAGAAAGGGAAAGTGATAGATAACCTATGAAAGAAAAACTGAAGATCATACCGCTGGGCGGTCTGAACGAGATCGGCAAGAACATGACCGTGATCGAATACGGCGGAGACATCATGGTGATCGACTGTGGCGTGGCCTTCCCGGATGATGATATGCTGGGCGTCGATCTGGTCATCCCGGACACGACCTACCTCAAGCGCAACCTGAACAAGCTGCGCGGCTATGTCATCACCCACGGGCACGAGGATCACATCGGTGCGATCCCCTACGTGCTGCGCGAGTGCAACGCCCCGGTATACGCCACCCGCCTGACCTGCGGCATCATCGAGACCAAGCTTTCCGAGCACAAGATGCCCCAGAAGGTCAAGCTCAACCACGTGCGCGCGGGCGACACGATCAAGCTGGGCTGCTTCAAGGTCGAGTTCATCCACACCAACCACTCGATCGCCGACGCGGTCGCGCTGGCGATCACCACCCCGCTGGGCACGCTGCTGCACACGGGCGACTTCAAGATCGATCTGACGCCCGCCTCGGGCGAGATGATCGACCTCGTGCGGATCGGCGAGCTGGGCAAGAAGGGCATCCTCGCGCTGATGAGCGACTCGACCAACGTCGAGCGGCCGGGCTACACGCCGAGCGAGAAGATCGTCGGCAAGTCGCTCGAGAAGTTCATTTTGGAGAGCGACCAGCGCATCATCATCGCCACCTTCGCCTCCAACGTGTCCCGTTTGCAGCAGATCCTGGACATCGCCGCCAAGGCCGGGCGCAAGGTCGCGGTCTGCGGCCGCAGCATGGAGAAGATCTCCAAGGTCGCCAGCGAGCTGGGCTACCTGCACGACCGCGGCAAGGTGATGATCGACATCTCGGAGATCCGGCGCTATCCGCGCAGCCAGCTCATCATCGTGTCCACCGGCTCGCAGGGCGAGACCATGTCCGCCCTGTATCGCATGGCCTATGGCAGCCACAAGCAGGTGGAGGTCAACGCCGGCGACCGCATCCTGATCGCGGCTTCGGCGATCCCGGGCAACGAAAAGTCGGTCAACAACATGGTCAACGAGCTGTATAAGCAGGGTGCTGAGGTCATCTACGACCGCTCTGCGGCCATCCACGTGTCCGGCCACGCCTGTCAGGAGGATCTCAAGCTGATGCTGGGCTTGTGCAAGCCGAAGTACTTCATCCCTGTGCACGGCGAATACCGGATGCTCGTCCAGCACGCCGGTCTGGCGCGGGAGATGGGCGTCGCGCCCAAGAACATCCTCGTCACCGAGATCGGCCGCCCGGTCGAGATCAACGAGAATTCCGCCCGTCTGGGCAACCCCGTCCCGTCCGGCCGCCTGCTGGTGGACGGTCTGGGCATCGGCGACGTGGGCACCGCTGTGCTGCGCGACCGCAAGCACCTGTCCGAGGACGGCCTGCTGGTCATCGTCGTCACGGTGGACGCGACCACCGGCGTGGTCATCGCCGGACCGGACATCGTTTCGCGCGGCTTCGTCTACGTCAAGGAGGCCGAAGCGCTCATGGAGGAGCTGCGGAACATCTCGCAGATGGCGCTCGACCGCTGCTCGGCGGACGACCTGCGCGACTGGAACAGCCTCAAGACCGCCATCAAGGGCGATGTGAGCGACTATCTGTTCAAAAAGACCAAGCGCAGCCCGATGGTGCTGCCGATCATCATGGAGATCTGATCGTCTCCGGCCTTCCCGTGGCCGGAACGCCAACGAACGCAAAAAAACGCTGCGGCTGTGCCGCAGCGTTTTTCTGTTATCCGACCTCTGCGCCGCCCCACTCGACCAGCGTGAAGCCCTGCCGCTCGAACGGGGCAAAGGTCTGCGGCGCGATCGTCTGCGGCGCGTCCAGCGGCTTCCACGCCATGAACACGCGCAGCACGCTGTCCGGCGCGGGCTCGACCGTCAGACGGGCGCTGTCGGTGTAGCGGTCGCGCTGGAACGCGATCAGGTTATAGGCGTTGTCCTGCATCCGGGGCAGCCAATACACGATGAACTCGTTGTATTCGCGTGGAGTCAGGCCGATCGCGGCCAGCGTCTCGCGCAAAAAGTCCGCCGTGTCCGCGCCCGCCACGCAAAAGCCCTCGGAAAAGTCGTATTCCGTGTCGATCACGCCCTCCCAGAACAGGTAGGAATACTCCTGCCCGGCGGCATCGTGCAGCGTGCCGTCCGGCGCGGCAGTCACGTGCCAGCCGTCCTCATAGATCGGCCACGTGGCGGTCAGTTCGCCGTCGAAGTCCAGCGTGACGCTGACCGCCGTTTGCTCCTCCGGGTAGAGGTAGAGCACGGGCTTGGCAGCTCGCGCTCCCATGTCGCCGCAGGCGCACAGCCCCACCGCGAGCAGCCCGGCGAGCAGCCCTGTCATCCGCTTTTTCATCCGCGTTCCCTCCTTCTATATGATATAAGGTAAGACGGAGCGCGGGCGCGATCGGTTCCCACACAGGCGAAAAAAACGCCGCGTCAACAGACGCGGCGTTTTTCGTATCGTTCATAACAGGATCGTGCGTTATTTCTTCAGGCGCTGGACATAGTCCAAGATGATGTCCGCGGCGTTCTCCACGCCCAGCCGACCCGCGTTGATGCACAGGTCGTAATGGTCGCACTTGCCCCACACCTTGCCGGTGTAGTAGTTGTAGTAGGTCGAGCGCTGCTTGTCCATCTTGTCGAGCGCGGCCTCGGGGGTCTTGCCCTCGATCTCATAGTCGCCGCAGGTCTGGATGCGCGCGACGCGATCCTCGATCGAGCCGTGGATGAAGAAATCGAACTTGTTCGGCAGGTCGCGCAGCACATGATCGGCACAGCGGCCGACGATCACGCACGAGGACTCCTGCGCCATCTCGCGGATGATGTTGGACTGCGCCAGATAGAGCTGGTCGGTCAGGCTCATGCCATTGAGGCCGACCGAGCCGAACATGGTCAGCGAGTACAGAAAGCTATTGGTGGCACGCTTGTCGAGCTGCTCGAACAGTCTTTCGTCGAAGCCGGTCTTTTTGGCCGCACGGGTGATCAGCTCGCGATCATAAAACGGGATCCCAAGACGGAGCGCCAGTTTTTGTCCGATCGCACGCCCTCCCGTACCATACTGACGGCCAATGGTGATGATCAAATTATGATTCATAACGCACCCTCCTTGCTGATCTTGTTATACAGATCTTACGATCATCCTTAGTTATATTATGGACTAATTTATGCGGACTGTCAAGATAGTCGGCAGAAGATTTTTGTGCGCTCGCCCATCACGCCAGCGCGTGCACGGCCTGCGCCATCGCGCGCACATAGTCCGCGACCGGCTGCACGCAGTCCGCGCCGTGCTGGGCGCACAGCTTGACGATCGCCGAGCCGACGATCGCGCCGTCCGACAGGGCGGCCATCTCCGCCGCCTGCGCGGGGGTCGAGATGCCGAAACCGACCGCGCACGGGATGTCCTTTTCCTGCTTGACCAACGCGACCATCGCGCCGATGTCGGTCGTGATCGACGAGCGCACGCCGGTCACGCCCAGTGAGGACACGCAGTACACGAAGCCCGTGGCCTCCCGCGCGATCTGGCGGATGCGCTCATGCGAGGTCGGCGCGATCAGCGAGATCAGGTCGAGCCCATACTGCTCGCACAGCGGGCCGAACTCGTCCTTTTCCTCGAACGGCAGATCGGGCAGGATCAGCCCGTCCATACCGATCGCTGCGGCGGTCCGGATGAAGCGCTCCGCGCCGTAGGAGAACACGACGTTCGCATAGGTCATGAACACCAGCGGCACGTCGGTCTTGGTGCGCAGGCGGCGCACCATATCGAAGATCTTGTCGGTCGTCACGCCGCCGGCGAGCGCCCGCGCGTTGGCCGCTTGGATGACCGGCCCTTCGGCGGTCGGGTCGGAGAACGGGATGCCCAGCTCGATCAGATCGGCGCCCGCCTGCGCCATCGCGCAGACCAGCGCCTCGGTCACGTCGAGCGACGGATCGCCGCAGGTCAGGAACGGGATGAACGCCTTGCCCCGCGCGAACGCCTGCTGTATCTTACTCATGGATGTCCTCCCCTCGATACCGCGCGATCGCCGCGCAATCCTTGTCCCCACGGCCGGAGATGTTGATGACGATGATCTGATCCTTGTCCATCTGCGGCGCGATCTTGCGCGCGTGCGCGACCGCGTGCGCGGATTCGATCGCCGGGATGATGCCCTCGGTGCGCGACAGGTACTCGAACGCCTCGACCGCCTCCTCGTCCGTGATGGCGACGTATTCCGCCCGGCCGATGTCGTGCAGATAGGCGTGCTCGGGCCCGATGCCCGGATAATCCAGACCGGCCGAGATCGAATAGACCGGCGCGATCTGGCCGTACTCGTCCTGACAGAAGTAGCTCTTCATGCCGTGGAAGATGCCCAGCCGCCCGGTCGCGATGGTGGCGGCCGTCTCGGCCGTGTCCACGCCGCGCCCGGCGGCCTCGCAGCCGATCAGGCGCACGCCCGCATCCCCGATGAAGTGATAGAACGCGCCGATCGCGTTCGAGCCGCCGCCGACGCACGCGAGCACCGCGTCCGGCAGTCGGCCTTCCTTTTCCAGCAGCTGCTGGCGGATCTCCTTGGAGATGACCGCTTGAAAGTCGCGCACGATGGTCGGGAACGGGTGCGGCCCCATGCACGAGCCGAGCACATAGTGCGTGTCCTCGATGCGGCTGGTCCACTCGCGCATGGTCTCGCTGACCGCGTCCTTGAGCGTGCCCGTACCGCTGTCCACCGGGTGCACCTTGGAGCCGAGCAGCCGCATACGATACACGTTGAGCGCCTGCCGCTCGGTGTCCTCGCGTCCCATGAACACCTCGCACGCCATGCCCATCAGCGCGGCGGCGGTCGCCGTCGCGACGCCGTGCTGCCCCGCGCCGGTCTCCGCGATGACGCGGGTCTTGCCCATCTTTTTGGCCAGCAGCACCTGACCGAGCACGTTGTTGATCTTGTGTGCGCCCGTGTGGTTGAGATCCTCCCGCTTGAGGTAGATCTTCGCGCCGCCCAGATCGCGCGTCATATGCGATGCGAGATACAGGCGGCTCGGCCGACCCGCGTATTCGTTCAGCAGCGTGGTCAGCTCGGCCTGAAAATCCGGGTCGTCCTTATAATGGTCATAGGCCCGTTCCAGCTCGATGACCGCGTTCATCAGCGTTTCCGGCATATACTGTCCGCCGTGCACGCCAAATCGTCCTTTGCTCATGGCTCTTCTCCTCTTATCCGCGCCGCGATACGGCACATTTTCGTCCGATCCTTGCGGCCATCCGTCTCGATCCCGCTCGACAGGTCGAGCGCGAACGCGCCCGTGCGCAGCGCACGCGGCAGATCGTCCTCCGTCAGCCCGCCCGCGAGGAAAAACGGCTTTTCGACCGTCCCGATCAGCGACCAATCGAATTTTTGGCCGCTGCCGCCCGCCACGCCCTTGACATAGGTGTCGAGCAGCAGATAGTCCACATCGAGCGCGGCCGCCCGCTCGATGTCCGTATGCTCGCGCACGCGCACGGCATAGAGCAGCGGCGCACGGGTCAGCGCCCGCAGGGCGGCGATATAGGCCGCGTCCTCCCCGCCGTGGAGCTGGATCAGGTCGATCGTGCCCGCCTCCACGAGCGCCGCGATATGCGCGGGGTCGTCCTGCACGAACACGCCGACCGCTTGGATGCCCCGCGCGAGCTGGGCACGCAGACGCGCAGCCTGCTCGTCGGTCACGCGGCGGCGGCTGTCCGCGAACACGAGACCGATCAGATCCGGCCGCGCGGCATTGGCCGCCGCGATGTCGGCATCGCGGGTCAGCCCACAAAACTTCACTTTCATCGCGCGGCCTCCCGCAGCGCGGCGAGCGCCGCTGTTTTGTCCGGGCTGCGCATCAGGTGTTCGCCGACCAGCAGGGCATCCGCGCCCGCCCGCCGCAGCGCGGCGGCATCCGCCGGACCGGACACGCCGCTCTCCGCGACGAACACCGTGCCCGTCGGCGCGAGCGCCCGCAGACGCGCCGCATTGTCCAGATCGACCGTGAAATCCTTCAAATTTCGGTTGTTGACGCCGATCAGCCGTGCGCCCGCGTCGATCGCCATGCGCATCTCGTCCGCATCATGCGTTTCCACCAGCGCGGACAGGCCGAGCGTGTCGCAGATCTCCAGATACTGCGCGAGCGTGGCCGCATCCAGCAGCGTGCAGATCAGCAGCACGGCATCCGCACCGAGCAGCTTGGCCTCGTAGATCTGGTAGCGATCGACCGTGAAATCCTTGCGGATCATCGGCACATCGATCGCCGCGCGCACCGCGCGGAAGATCTCGTCCGAGCCGAGGAACCACTTGGGCTCGGTCAGCACGGACACGCAATCCGCGCCCGCCGCCTTGTATGCCGCCGCGATCGCGCGATAGTCGAACACCGGGTCGATCACGCCCTTGGAGGGGCTCGCTTTTTTGATCTCGCAGATGAACGCGAGGTCTTGGCCGGACAGCGCCTGCGCGAAGCGGAACGTGCCGCGCGGCGCGGCCTCGGCCTGCGCCTTGACCTGCTCCAGCGGGCGCACGGCCTTGGCCGCCGCGACCCGTTCGCGTGCGTGGGCGGCCAGCTCGTCCAAGATCATGCCGGTACCTCCTGCGTGACGCGGATGAACTGCTCGAGCTTGGCCAGCGCCGCACCGCTGTCGATCAGCGACGTGGCCTTTTGGATGCCTTCCTGAAGGCTGAGCCCGTCGATCCCGAGGTAGAGCGCGATGCCCGCGTTGAGCAGGATCACCTCGCGCTTGGCGCCGCGCTCCTCGCCCGCCAGCACGGCGCGGGTGATCTGCGCGTTGTCCTTGGGCGAGCCGCCGCGCAGGTCGTCCACCGTGCAGCGTGACAGACCGAGCTCCTCCGGCGTGAGCACATACGGCGTGAGCGTGCCGTCGCGGATCTCGCACACCTTGTTCTCGCCCAGCAGGCTGGCCTCGTCCATGCCGCCGCCGCAGACCACCATGCCGCGCGTCACACCGAGGTTGGACAGCACCTGCGCCATCGGCATGACCAGCTTTTCGTCGTACACGCCGAGCAGCTGCATGGTCGCCCGCGCCGGATTGGACAGCGGCCCGAGCACGTTGAACAGCGTGCGCTCCCGCATCCCCTTGCGCACCGGCGCGACGTTCTTCATCGACTTGTGATAGCCCTGCGCGAACAGGAAGCAGATCCCGGTCTCGGCCAGCACGCGCTCGTTCTGCGCCGGTGTCAGGTCGATCGTCGCGCCCAGCGCCTCGAGCACGTCGGCCGCGCCCGATTTGGAGGACACCGACCGATTGCCGTGCTTGGCGACCGGCACGCCGCCCGCCGCCGCGACGAAGGACGAGGTGGTCGAGATGTTGAACGAGCCGACCTCGTCGCCGCCCGTGCCCACGATGTCCATGACCGCGCCGCGCGGCTCGATGTGTGCGCCCTTTTCGCGCATGACCTCGGCGCACGCCGTGATCTCGGTGATCGACTCGCCCTTCATGCGCAGCGCCGTGAGCAGCGTCGCCATCTCGATGTCGGTCGCTGTGCCGTCCATCATCTCCTGCATGGTGATACGCGCCGTCTGATAGTCCAGATCGCCGCCGTTGATGACCGTGTGGATCGCTTGCTGTATCATATCGATGACCTCCTATATCATTTCAGTGGATGGATAAGAAATTCTGCATGATCTGACCGCCGTGCGGGGTCAGGATGGATTCCGGATGGAACTGCACGCCATAGATCGGCATCGTCCGATGGCGCACCGCCATGATCTCGCCGTTCGCGTCGTGGGCGGTCGCGATCAGGCTGTCGGGCAGGGTCGCGGGGTCGGCCACCAGCGAATGGTACCGCGCGACGGTCTCCTGCGCGGCCAGCCCGCTGAACAGCGGGTCGCTCAGATCGAGCGTGACCGTGCTGCGCTTGCCGTGCATCAGCTTTTTCGCGTGCACGATGCGCGCGCCAAAGACCTCGCAGATCGCCTGATGCCCCAGACACACGCCGAGGATCGGGATCGTGCCGCCCAGCTGCCGGATGACCGCCTCGCAGATGCCCGCGTCCTTCGGGTAGCCCGGCCCCGGCGAGAGCAGGATGTGCGAGGGGGCGAGCTGCGCGACCGTATCGACCGTGAGCGCGTCGTTGCGCACCACGCGGATGTCGGGCGCGAGCGCCGCCGCCTGCTGGTACAGGTTATAGGAAAAGGAATCGTAATTATCGATCAGTAGGATCATCAGCCGTCCACCTCCGCTGCGCGTTCGATCGCGCGGATCACCGCACGCGCCTTGTTCGCGCTCTCCATATATTCGTTGTGCGGCACCGAGTCCGCCACGATGCCGCCGCCCGCCTGCACGGTGACGACGCCATCCTTTTTGGCCGCCATGCGGATCGCGATGCAGGTATCCATGTTGCCCGCCAGGTCGAGATAGCCGAGCGCCCCGCCATACACGCCGCGCGGCGCACGCTCCATCTCCTCGATGATCTCGCAGGCGCGGATCTTGGGCGCGCCGGACAGCGTGCCCGCGGGCAGCACGGCCTCGATCGCGTCGAGCGCGTCGTGCCCCTCTGCGATGTCGCTCTCGACCTGCGAGCAGATGTGCATGATCTTGGAATAGCGGTGAATCATGCGATAGGCCGTCACCTCGACCGAGCCGATCCGCGACACCCGCCCCAGATCGTTGCGCCCCAGATCGACCAGCATATCGTGCTCGGAGAGCTCCTTTTCGTCCGCGAGCAGCTCGCGCTCGAGCGCCTGATCGTCCGCCGGGGTCGCGCCGCGCGGGCGGGAGCCCGCGACCGGGAAGGTGGTCAGCCGTCCCTCCTGCAAGCGCACCAGCGTTTCGGGCGAGGAACACATGATCTCGTCTCCGTCGATGGACAGGAACACCATGTAGGGCGAGGGGTTGGTCGTGCGCAGCACGCGATAGGCTGGGAGCAGGCTGCCCGCATAGGGGCTGCTGAACTGCCGCGACTGCACCGCCTGAAAAATGTCGCCGTCGTAGATATAGTCGCGGGTCTTTTCCACGATCTGCGCGTATTCCTCCTCGGTGACGCTGCACGAGAACTGCGGCACATCCTCGACCGGCTGCGGCGCGAGCGGGCTCTGGTCGAGCACCAGCGCGGCCATGTTCGCCAGCTCGGCGCACGCCTTGCCGTAGTTCTCCATCACGCTGTCCGTGCGCATATTGACGATCAGCACGATCTTTTGCCGCAGATGATCGTAGGCGATCACCTTGTCGAACAGCAGCAGGTCGAAATCCTCCCACGCGCCGCGCCGGATGGTCAGCTTGGGCTCGGCATAGCCCAGCATCGCATAGGCGAAGTAGCCCACGAACCCGCCGGTGAACGGCGGCAAGCCCTCGATATGGGGCGCTCGGTACTGCGCGAGCAGCTCCCGCAGCACCTCGAGCGGCCGCGCGGTCTGCACGGTGCGCGTCTGCGCGCCCTCGATCGTGACCACGCCCTCCTTGCACCGCGCCCGCAGCACCGGATCGTAGCCGAGGAAGGAATACCGCGCCCATTTTTCGCCGCCCTCGACGCTCTCCAGCAGGAAGAACCGCCGGCTCTTGGTCTGCAACCGCCGCAGCAGCGCGATCGGCGTGACCATATCCGCGTAGATCTCGCGGCAGACCGGCACGGTCGCATACTGCTCCGCCAGTTTTACGATCTCATCACAGCTTGGTATCATCATCGTTCCTGCCCTCCATTTGGAACCGTTTTTTGCACCGGGGCAATAAAAAAAGCCCTTGCCCTCACGATGCCGATCTGCATCATGGGACAAAAGCCAAAACTTCTGCGGTGCCACCCAAATTGGCGCATCAAGCGCCCGCTCAGCAGCGCGCCAACACGCGCCCTCCCCTGATAACGGCGGGATGCCCGTCGACCATACTCTCCAGCGCGCTGAATTTGAGGCCGCCCTCACAAGTCCATTCGGAAACGGCCTTCGCTGCCGCCCTTCCACCAACGGGCAGCTCTCTGAGAACGCGGTCTCGCTCCTACTTACTCTTGCTCTACGGTTTTGCGATGTTCTGCTTTCAGTATAGTGCAGGTCGGCCGATTTGTCAAGCGCTTTTTTTGCAGCCGGATACAGGAACGAGGGAGCGCGGTCACGCTCCCTCGTTTCCCCTGCTTCAGTCGTCGTATTGCAGTGCGTCGTAGCCCTCTGCGCCCGTGCGCACCTTGACCGCGTTCTCCACCTCGTAGACGAAGATCTTGCCGTCGCCGATGTGGCCGGTGTACAGCACCTTCTTGGCCGCTTCGATCACGGTCTCGACCGGCACCTTGGACACGACCATCTCGACCTTGACCTTGGGCAGCAGGGTCACATCGACCTCTGCGCCGCGGTAGAACTCGGGCGAGCCCTTTTGCGTGCCGCAGCCCAGTACATTGGTCACGGTCATGCCGGCGATCCCGATCTCGGTCATCGCGTTCTTGAGCTCCTCGAACTTGGATTGTTTGGCCACGATGACCACCTTGCTCAGCTTGTGCTCGCCGGAGGCCGCCTCGGACGAGATCTTGGTGACGGGAACGGCCTGCGCCGGCGTCGCGGTCGGTGCCGCAGCTGCCTTGGCGGCCGCTCTCGTGCCCAGCACGGACGGCACGACCGGCATGAAGTCCGCATAGGCGGAGGACAGGCCGTGCTCCGGCTTGTCGAGACCCATGATCTCCTCTTTTTCGCTCACGCGCAGGCCGATCGTGTGCTTGATGACGAGGAACACCACGGTCATCGTGACCGCGACCCACGCGATGACGCTGACGACGCCCAGCACCTGGATGCCCAGCGCGTGCGCACCGCCGCCGTAGAACAGGCCGGTCGGGGCGACCTCATTGCCGCTGTAATAGGCGAACAGACCGACCAGGATCGTGCCGGTCGCGCCGCACATCCCATGTACGCCGACCGCGCCGACCGGATCATCGACCTTGAGCTTCTGATCGACGAACTCGATGCCGAACACCACGACGAAGCCCGCGATGATGCCGATGATGGCCGAGCCGACCGGCGTGACCACATCACAGCCCGCCGTGATCGCGACCAGACCGGCCAACGAGCCGTTCAGCGTCATCGAGACATCGGGCTTTTTATAGCGGATCCACGTGATGCACATGACCGTCACGGTGGCCACCGCCGCCGCGAGGTTGGTGGTGACGAACACCCGCGCGGCCGTCTCGGCTGCGCCGTCGGACAGGGCGACCGTCGAGCCGCCGTTGAAGCCGAACCAGCAGAACCACAGGATGAACACGCCCAGCGCGCCCAACGTCAGCGAGTGACCGGGGATCGCACGCGCCTTACCGTCCTTGGTGTATTTGCCCAGCCGCGGCCCCAAGATCGCCGCGCCCACGAACGCCGCGACGCCGCCGACCATATGGACAGCCGTCGAGCCCGCGAAATCGTGGAAGCCCAGCTCGGAGAGCCAGCCGCCGCCCCAGATCCAGTGGCCGGAGATCGGATAGACCACGGCCGAGATGATCATGGAGTAGATGCAGTAGGCCGAAAACTTGGTGCGCTCTGCCATCGAGCCGGAGACGATCGTCGCGGCGGTGGCACAGAACACGGTCTGGAAGATCAGCGTCGTCCAGTCATAGCCCTCGCCGACGACGCCATCCGCCAGAAAGTGGAAGCCGCCGAACACGCTGTTCGCCGAACCGAACATGATGCCGAAGCCGACCAGCCAAAAGATCGGTGTGCCGAGCGAAAAGTCCATCAGGTTCTTCATGATGATGTTGCCGGCGTTCTTGGCGCGGGTGAAGCCGGTCTCCACCATGGCGAAGCCCGCCTGCATGAAGAACACCAGCGCGGCTGCGATCAGTGTCCACCCCGTATCTAACGAGGTGGCAAGGTTGACAAGGTCTTGCATGACAGATCCCTCCTAAAAAGGTGATGGCGTGCACCTCCGACCGGTCGATCGGAGATACACGCCATTGTGTATGATGATTTTTTTACACACGAATTTTGGGTCTGCCGCGTCGTGCGCGGCATCTGTCCGACCGGGAGACACGTCCCTGCGGCCTATCGCGACAGGCTGCACGCCGTCTCCCTTGACGGCCGATCAAACATAGAACAGGATGTCGGCATAGGTCGGGAACGGCCAGTACTGCTTGCCGACGAGCCCCTCGAGCGCGTCCGCGGGCTGCCGCACCGCGTCCATGCACGGGATCACCTGATCGTGATAGTAGTGCGCGATGGTCTCGGGATCGGCATCCGGCACCGCCCCGATCGCCTGCTCGAGCGCGGATACCGCGCAGTCGAGCGCACCGTTCAGGATGGCGACCTCGGTCAGCAGACGCGCCTCCGCGCCGCCTTCCATGCCGAGCTGCTTTTTGGTCAGTGCGCTATCGGCCAGCTCATGCTCGAACGCCATGCAGGCGGGCAGGATCTCGCGCCGCGCCATATCGCGCATGGTGAGCGCCTCGATGCGCAGGGTCTTGTAGTATTCCTCGGTCAGCGCTTCCCCACGGGACAGCATCTCCTGCTCGGTGTACACGCCGTGCGTCTGGAACAGGCGGAGATTCTTTTCGTCCGTGTAGTGCGGCAGCGCCTCGTCGGTGGACTTGAAGTTGAGCAGGCCGCGTTTTTGCGCCTCCTCCACCCAGCTCTCGTCGTAGCCGTTGCCGTTGAAGATGATGCGCTTGTGCGCGGCGATCTCGCGCCGCAGCAGCGTCAGCGCCGCCGCCCGGAAGTCCTCTGCCCCGTCCAGCTCATCCGCGAACTGACGTAGCTCCTCGGCCACAGCGGTGTTGAGCATGATGTTGGGGCACGCGATGTTGAGCGACGAGCCCAGCATACGGAACTCGAACTTGTTGCCGGTGAAGGCGAAGGGCGAGGTGCGGTTGCGGTCGGTGGTGTCCTTCTGGATGTCCGGCAGGACGGACACGCCCAGCCGCATCTTGGTCTTGACGACATCGGTGTAGTCGCTCTCGGACTCGAGCGCGTCGAGGATCGCTTGCAGCTCCTCGCCGATGAACATCGAGATGATCGCCGGCGGCGCTTCGTTCGCGCCCAGACGGTGGTCGTTGCCCGCCGAGGCGACCGAGATGCGCAGCAGATCCTGGTATTCGTCCACCGCCTTGATCACGGCGGTCAGGAACAGCAGGAACTGGAGGTTGCTGCTCGGGGTCTTGCCCGGCTCGAGCAGGTTCTCGCCCGTGTCGGTCGAGATCGACCAGTTGTTGTGCTTGCCCGAACCGTTCACGCCGTCGAACGGCTTTTCGTGCAGCAGGCAAACGAAGCCGTGCTTTTGCGCGATGCGCCGCATGACATCCATCGTGAGCTGGTTGTCGTCGGTGGCGATATTGGTCGTGGTGAACACCGGCGCCATCTCGTGCTGGCAGGGCGCGACCTCGTTGTGCTTGGTCTTGGCGAAGATGCCCAGCTTCCACAGCTCCTCATCCAGCTCGGCCATGAACGCGGCCACGCGCGGACGGATCGCGCCGAAGTAGTGATCCTCCATCTCCTGCCCCTTGGGCGGCATCGAGCCGAACAGCGTGCGGCCGGTGAAGATCAGATCCTTGCGCTTGGCGTAGTCGCTCTTTTCGATCAGGAAGTACTCCTGCTCCGGGCCGACCGTGGTCGTCACGCGCTTGACATCCTTGCCGAACAGGCGGAGCACCCGGCAAGCCTGCTTGCTCAGCGCGTCCATCGAGCGCAGCAGCGGGGTCTTTTTGTCCAGGATCTCGCCCGTGTACGAGCAGAACGCGGTGGGGATGTACAGCGTGCCGTCCTTGACGAAGGCGTAGCTCGTCGGATCCCAAGCGGTGTAGCCACGCGCCTCGAAGGTGGCGCGCAGGCCGCCCGAGGGGAACGAGGAGGCGTCAGGTTCGCCGCGGATCAGCTCCTTGCCCGAAAAATCCATGATGACACGGCCATCATCGGTGGGCGAAATGAACGAATCATGCTTTTCTGCGGTGATCCCGTTGAGCGGCTGGAACCAGTGGGTATAGTGGGTCGCGCCCTTGGAGAGCGCCCAGTCCTTCATCGCCGTCGCCACGACCGGCGCGACCTCTGCATCGATCGCCGTGCCCTCGCGCATGGTCTGCTTGAGCTTTTTGTATATGTCCTTGGGGAGGCGCTCCTGCATCACGGTCTCGTTAAAGACCATGCTGCCGAACAGCTCCGGCACATTTTTTGCCGCATTCATGTCTACTCGCTCCTTTTCTTCCTAAAGATGGTAACAAAAAATACGCCATGGGATCAGTTCCCACAGCGTCTTTGCTGTTCACAAGTCGCAGTATACGCGCCCGGCTGCCGTTTGTCAATCCCCTCCTTCTATTTTTTTGTCCGTCCGGCCATTTTTGTTGCAAAACGCTGGCTCATCGGCCTTTTCGACCCGTCCATCTGGTCAAAATGCGAAAGATCACGCTTTTCCTCCAAATCCGCTTGACGTTTGGGCGCGCCCGTTCTAAAATAAAGGAACGGACGATGGCGTCCGCTGCGATGGGGCAGTTTTGTCCCCTTGCGGCGGGCGCTTTTCTTTTCCTCTCATCCGATCTATGTATCCTGTTTGCAACCGTTTTCCCGGTGCGCCGGGCATCACGAAGGAGGGACCACCATGCTACAAAAAGAAGGTCAGATCCGCATCCCGGCCGGATGCGCGATCTCGGGCATCTTCCACAAGGACGGAGCGCGCGAGAACGGGACGCGCATCATCGACTCGATCCGCACCATGCACGACCGCTCGAACGGTCTGGGCGGCGGTTTCGCCGGTTATGGCATCTATCCCGAATACGCGGACTACTTCGCCTTCCATGTGTTCTATGATACGCCGGAGGCCAAGACGCTATGCGAAAAGGAGATCGAACACCATTTCGACATCGTCGATCTGTCCAAGATCCCCACGCGCCGCCACCCCCGCATCACGGACGAGCCGATGATCTGGCGGTATTTCGTCACCCCGCTGCACACCAAGCTGGCCTCCAGCCAGCTCGATGAGCGCGAGTTCACCGCCCGCTTCGTCATCCGCATCAACCATGCGCTCGATGGCGCGTACATCTTCTCCTCGGGCAAGAACATGGGCGTGTTCAAGGCCAACGGCTTTCCCGAGGACGTGGGCGAGTACTATATGCTGGAAAACTACGAGGCGTATTCGTGGACGTGCCACGGCCGCTATCCGACCAACACCCCCGGCTGGTGGGGCGGCGCGCATCCGTTCGCGCTGCTGGATACCACGGTCGTCCACAACGGCGAGATCTCCTCGTATGACGCCAACCGCCGTTTCATCGAGATGTTCGGCTATTCGTGCGACCTGCTGACCGATACCGAGGTCATCACCTATATCGTGGACTATCTGGGGCGCAAGCTCGGCCTGACCTACCGCGAGATCGCCAACGTCATCGCCGCGCCGTTCTGGTCTACGATCGAAAAGCAGCCGCCCGCCGAGCGCGAGCGCCTGACCTATCTGCGCAACGCCTTCGCCTCCCTGCTGGTGACGGGGCCGTTCTCCATCCTGGTCGGGTACACCGGCGGCCTGATGGCGCTCAACGACCGGCTCAAGCTGCGCTCGATGGTCGTGGGCGAAAAAGACGACACGGTGTATATCGCGTCCGAGGAATGTGCGATCCGCGTGATCGAGCCCACGCTCGACCGCATCTGGGCGCCGCGCGGCGGCGAGCCCGTGATCGTCTCGCTACAAGAAGGAGGGGATCGATAATGGCGATCGATTTTTTGTATCCACAGTATGAGGTCGTGCGCAACTACGACCGCTGCATCACCTGCCGCGCCTGCGAGCGCCAGTGCGCCAACGAGGTGCACCACTACGATGTCGAATTCCAAAAGATGCAGGCGGATGAGAGCAAATGCGTCAACTGCCACCGCTGCGTCTCGCTGTGCCCGACGCGGGCGCTCAAGATCGTCAAGACCGATCACACCTTCAAGGAGAACGCGAACTGGACGGGCAAGGCCATCTCGGAGGTCTATCGGCAGGCGGGCACGGGCGGCGTGCTGCTCTCCTCGATGGGCAACCCCGAGCCCTATCCGATCTATTGGGACAAGATCCTCATCAACGCCTCGCAGGTCACCAATCCCTCGATCGATCCGCTGCGCGAGCCGATGGAGACGCACACCTTCCTCGGCAAAAAGCCGGGCAAGATCGAGCGCGACGCCAATGGCGACCTCGTGCCCAACATGGCGCCCCAGCTCGAGCTCGATGTGCCGGTCATGTTCTCCGCGATGAGCTACGGCTCGATCTCCTACAACGCGCATGAGTCGCTCGCCCGCGCCGCCTGTGCGCTGGGCACCTATTATAACACCGGTGAGGGCGGCTTGCATCAGGATTTCTATCAGTATGGCCCGCACACCATCGTGCAGGTCGCATCCGGCCGCTTCGGCGTGCATAAGGAGTATCTGGAGGCCGGCGCGGCCATCGAGATCAAAATGGGACAGGGCGCCAAGCCCGGCATCGGCGGCCACCTGCCCGGCCACAAGGTCGGTCCCGACATCTCCCGCACCCGCATGATCCCCGAGGGCACGGACGCGATCTCCCCCGCCCCGCACCACGACATCTACTCGATCGAAGATCTGCGCCAGCTCGTGTTCTCGCTCAAGGAAGCGACCGCGTACAAAAAGCCCGTGCTGGTCAAGATCGCCGCCGTGCACAACGTCGCCGCGATCGCCTCGGGCGTGGCGCGGTCGGGCGCGGACATCATCTGCATCGACGGCTACCGCGGCGGCACCGGCGCCGCCCCGACCCGCATCCGCGACAACGTCGGCATCCCGATCGAGCTGGCGCTCGCCGCGGTCGATCAGCGCCTGCGGGACGAGGGCATCCGCGATCAGGTGTCGGTCGTGGTCGGCGGCTCGATCCGCAATTCGGCCGACCTGCTCAAGGCGATCGCGCTCGGCGCGGATGCCTGCTACATCGCGACCAGCGCGCTGCTCGCGCTCGGCTGCCACCTGTGCCGCACCTGTCAGGCCGGCAAGTGCAACTGGGGCATCGCGACCCAGCGCCCCGAACTGGTCAAGCGCCTCAACCCGGACATCGGCTCGCAGCGGCTGATCAATCTGGTCACGGCGTGGGATCATGAGCTCAAGGAGATGATGGGCGGCATGGGCATCAACTCGATCGAAG
>JAUNJI010000068.1 GCA_030533295.1 Eubacteriales bacterium | reverse complement strand
CCGGACGGCGCGTTCGCACACGACGACGCATGATAAAAAGACCCACAGAGCTGCTCGCTCTGTGGGTCTTCGTCGTCTTTCAGCCGCATCCGGGCGCGAGCAGGATCGGCTGGAGCTGTCGCCCCTCGAGCGCAGCCTCGATCGTCTCGGGCAGGCGCTCCATCTCGGCGACGAGCGAGCGCGGTTTGGCCAGCGGCGCATCCTGCCGCAGAGGGACGAAGTAATAGTGTCGCCTGTTGAGCAGGATGCCGAGGTTGGCCGCACTGCCGGACAGGCCATCGTTGGTGGAAACGGCGAGCACGACCGGCCGTTCACTGCGCAGATGGCTCTTGACCGCCATCGTGACCGGGGTATCGATCACACTGTGCGCCAGTTTGGACAGCGTGTTGCCGGTGCAAGGCGCGACGACCAGCACATCGAACAGCCGATGCGGGCCGATCGGCTCGGCGGCCTCGATGGTATCGATCGGTGCATGGCCGGTGGCATCCTCGAGCGCTGTGCGCCACTGGGCAGCCGTGCCGAAGCGGGTATCCAGCGCCCCTGCATGGAAGGACAGGAGGGGCGTGACCGTGCAGCCGCGCTCGACCAACTGCTGCACGACGGGGAGCACACGGGCAAAGGTGCAAAATGAGCCGGTGAGCGCGAAGCCGATCCGGGTCGAGGTGGTCACACGATCCCCTCCTCTTGCAAAATGGTGCATACGGTGTCATGCACGGCGCGCGCAGCAGACAAGGGCGCGACCCGTCCGGGCAGCGAGAGCGCGTGCAGCACGCGGCAGTCGGGCGGCAGCGTGGCATCCGCGGCCACGCCGCCGGGCAGCGAAGCGAGGTCGATCACCAGACAGGGCGCGTCCAGCCCGGCGAGCTCGGCTGTGCCCAAAACAGGCGCAGGCACGGTGTTGAAGATCAGCTCGAAGCCGGACAGCGTGCCGGTCAGATGGCGCGTGTCGAGCGCGGGCATCCCAGCAGCCTCGATACGCGCCCGATCGCGCGGCGAGCGGGCAGCAGCCGTCACCTGTGCGCCCAGCGCACACAGCTTGCGTGCGAGCATCGATCCGATGCGGCCGTAGCCGATGACCAGACAGCGTGCGCCTTGCAGCGTGTACGCAGTCTGCTCCATCGCGAGCTGCAAGGCACCCTCACAGGTAGGGAGATCGTTGGCGTTCTGTACCGCCGCCTCGGCGCATAGGATGATCGCACAAGGAGGCGAACGGACATATGACGCATGACCAAGGACTGGCGCGGCAACTGCGGCGTGGTCTGATCCGCGCACTGTATGAGCAGGGACAGATCACCGAGGCGGTCTACTGGCTGCTGTTGGAGGCGGACTGATGGAGCGGCTGCGCGTGGCGGCATATTGCCGCGTATCGACCGACAAGGCCGATCAGATCCACTCGCTGGCCGCCCAACAGCGGTATTTCGCGGACTATATCGCCCGCCATCCGGGCTGGGAGCTGGTCGGCATCTGGGCGGATGAGGGCGTCAGTGGCACCTCGACGACCGGGCGCAAGCAGTTTCGGGCGCTGATGGCTGTGGCTGCACAGGGGCTGATCGACCTGATCGTGACCAAGGAGGTCTCCCGCTTCGCGCGGAACACCGTGGATACGCTCGCCTGCACGCGGCGGCTGCGCGACTGGGGCGTGGGCGTCGCGTTCCTGTCCGACCATATCGACACCCGCGCAGAGGAGGGCGAGTTCCGCCTGACCATCATGGCCAGCGTGGCGCAGGAGGAGAGTCGTAAGATCTCCGAGCGCGTCAAATGGGGACAGCGTCGGTCGATGGAGCAGGGCGTGGTGTTCGGCCCGCGGGTGATGTACGGCTATCGGGTCGAGCAGGGCGTGCTGCGGCTGTGTGCCGAGCAGGCAGCGGTCGTCCGGCGGGTCTATCAGATGTTTTTGGAGGAGGGGAAGGGCACGCACACCATCGCGCGTGCGCTGACCGATGCAGGCGTGCCCACGCCGCGCGGTGCGGCAGCGTGGTCGTCCACGATGGTGCTGCGGCTGCTGCGCAATGAGAAATACTGCGGCGATCTGCTGCAAAAAAAGACCTGTACCCCGGATTTTCTCACCCATCGCAAGGTGCGCAATCGGGGACAGGAGCAGACGATCTATCTGCCTGCACACCACGAGGGGGCGGTCAGCCGCGCACAGTTCGCGCGTGTGCAGCAGGAGCTGGCGCGGCGGCAGAGCGCTCAGCCGCGCCATTCGGTGCGCTATTGGTGCTCGGGACGGATACGGTGCGGGCGCTGCGGCCGCACATTGCTGCCGCGGCGCAGCCGGCATCGGGATGGTAGCGTGATAGTGCGCTGGCGCTGTCGGACGTGCGGGGGACGATCGACCCTTGATACAGCACTGCGGGCGTGTGCAGAGGCGGCCTTGTGCCGGACAGAGCTGGATACAGAGCCGCTGTTACACCGGCTGTGCGTGCAGTGGCGTCAGGCGGAGCAGCAGGCTGGGCAGGAGACAGGGCGAACGCTCGCGCAGCGGCGCGACTGCCTGCGTGGTCTGCTGCGGTCGGACGCCGTTCTCGCGGCGTGTATCGCACGGATCGAGGTGCAGGGCGAGACGATCCTCGTCTGGCCGGTGGGGGCGAAAGCAGCGTTCCCTACTGTTTTGATGGGTGATCTGGCCGCTCCACGACGGCCGATGGAACACGATTCGACATGATATGCTGTCAAAATGTCGAACTATGTCGAAATATAATCGACAAAAATGCAACTTAGGTCTTGAAGATCGGCGCAGAATATGTAAAAATAAAATAAAAGAGTAGACGAACAGTCGTATACGATGTTCTGCCGATCATAGTGTGAAGGGGGAACGACCATGGCGGAAGAGAAAGATAAGATCCGCGTATTACTGACTGATGCAGACGAAGTGTTTTTGCGCGCGGTAGAGCAAGAAATGCGAGAAGAGGATTCGTTCGAGGTCGTGGGCACGACATCCAACGGTGAGGAGATGTGGAAGCTGTTCCGGCAGCTACAACCACAGCTGACCGTGCTGGATACCGAGCTGCCGTACATCGACGGGCTCACGCTGGCGGCACGGATCCGCAGCTATCAGGATGGCGGAGCTGGCATCCTGATGGTGACGGGCTTCAGCGGAGGGCGCTTCTATTCGGAGTGCGAGCTGCTGCATATCGATGCGGTGGTGCGCAAGCCGGTGAATCCCTCCACGGTGCGGGAGCGGGTCTGTCTGCTGCGGAAAAGCATGGAGCGGCAAGACCTGTTCGAGCGGCGCGTCGCTGCGTTGTTGCGCGAGCTGGGGATGCCGGAAGGCACATTGGGCTATCAGTATACCTTGCAGGCGGTCTGCCTGTATCGAGAGACCAGCGGCGGAGACATCACCAAACTGATCTATCCCGAGATCGCCAAGCGCATCGGCACCAATGTCCACAATGTCGAGCGGGCGATGCGTTACGCGATCGGCAAGGTGTGGGAGCGGTGCAGCCCGGAGTTGTTGCAAAAGTATTTCGGTGAGGCGCGCGCCTATGAGCTGGATCGGATCAGCAACACGGCGTTCTGCGCAGCGGTGACGGCCTATCTGTGCGATCAGGAAGGCTACCTCCGTGTCTGACCGTACATAAGGACATAGGACATGACGAAGCGACAGGCTCGGCCAGACATGGCTGGGTCTGTCGCTTTTTTAGGTCGGTCGAGTGGGCGTATCGCGAAGGAGGTAGGGACTGCATTGCGTACCGCGAGCTCTTCCCGCGCCAGATAGTCGATCAGATGCAGGTCGTTTTGCACGGCGCGGGCGTGCACCCAGAAGGGCACAGCACCGGCCAGCGTGAGCGTGCCCGGCGGGATCGCGTCGAGCACATCGGCCAAAGGGTGCGGCGCATTGGAGAGCGGGGCGTTCAGCAGCGCGTCCCGGTGCTGGACGGGGAGCGGCAAGATCACCGCTTGACGATCGGCAAAGCAGCTGCGCAGATCGCTCGCGGCGGTGCAGCCCGCCACAGGATGCCGCTCGAGCGCATAGGTGTGCACGGTGTGCCCATCCGCGCGGAGCAGATCGGCCAGATAGGCTTGTCGCACATCGCCGCCGACGACTGCGAGCGTCGCCAGTTGATCCATAGTACAAAACCTCCTTTGCGCCATTCTATGTGTCCGCGCGGCGGTCGGTGCGGCGAGATGGGCGCAAAAAAGCCGCCCCGGATCGGCCGGGACGGCTGTTGTGGTCGCTTTATTCCGGCTTGCGCTCCCCGCCGAAGAAGAAGCAGGTCAGCACGCCCGGACCGGTGTGCGAGCCGATCACGGTGCCGATATAACGGATGTCCGAACGGATACCGTTTTGCTGCAACAGCGCGGCCAGACGCTCGGCATCCTCCGGGCAATCGCCGTGGCAGATGCGCACGACCTGATCCTTGTTCGCGATCTCGCGCAGCGTGCGCGCAGCCAGATGCTCGATCGCCTTCTGGCGGCCGCGGATCTTGCCACACACGCCCAGCTTGCCCTCATCGTCCACCCAGATCAGCGGTTTGATGCCCAGCAGACCGCCGATGATCGCCGAGGTGCGGCTCAGGCGTCCGCCGCGATGGAGATGATCGAGGTCGTCTACCGTGATCAGGTGGATCACGTGCAGGCGCATCTGCTCGATCGCGGCTGCGGTCACTTCGACCGAGCAGCCGTTGTCGCGCATTTCCCGCGCTTTTTCCAGCAGCAGATACTCGCCGCCTGTGGCGGAGAGCGTGTCCACGCACACGATCTTGCGGTCAGGGTACTGCGGGGCGAGTTCGTCCCGCGCCATACAGCCTGCGTGATAGGTGCCGGACAGACCGGAGGAAAAACCGATATACAGAACGTCCCGCCCCTCGTCCAGCGCGGCACGGAACAGGCTGATGAAGGTGTCCAATCGCGCCTGTGCGGTGACGGACTGCTTGCCTTGTCGAAGCAGCTCATAAAACTCATGGAAGGGCATGGTCTGTCCACAGTCCTCATCGATGGTGCGTCCGTCGATCGTGAAAGACAGCGGCGCGAATTTGATGTCGTTGTGCAGGTAATAGGCTGCGGTCTCGTCGGTCGTGGAATCGGTCACGAGTGCGAATCGGGACATAGCGTTCATTGCTCCTTTCCTGTCGGCAGTCAGCCGACGATCTCGAATGTGGTATCGCGAGCGCCGGTCAGCGAACGGGCAGGACCCTGCGCGACGATCTCGTAGGTGTTTTCGGTGCCGACCAGCCCGACCCCCTCGAGCGCGATCTTGGGCTCGATGGCCAGCGTCATGCCCGCCTCGAGCGGCGCATGGAAGCCCTTGGCGAGCACCGGCGCCTCGTCCATGGTCAGGCCGATCGAATGGCCGATGAACTTGCATCCATTCATGAATCCGTCGCGGAAGGCGGGATCGACGAGCGCCAGCAGCTTGTCGTAGATCTCCGCCGGGACAGCGCCCGGCCGCATCATATCGGCGAGCGTGCGCTCCAAGAAGGTGCACTGCTCGCGTGCGGCGCGGATCTGTGCGCCCTGCGGGTGCGCCGACAGTGCGCCATAGTAAAAGGCGATGCTTTTATCGGTGTGGTAGCCGCGCCAGCCGCTTGGGATGTCGAGCAGCACGATGTCGCCCTCGGCCAAGCGGCGCTCGGACGAGCCGATCATCGACATCGCGATGCAGGTGCCCATGATGCCGGTGGGACTGTCGAACGAGCGACACAGGCTGTTTTCGCCAAAGCTGGCGACGCCCAGCACGTCCTCGGCCGACGGCTGATTGAAGCGGGAGATCCCCATCGCGCCGTGATCGAGCAGCCACGTGCCGATCTCGCTGCACAGACGCGCCTCGCTGACGCCGGTGCGCAGCAGGGAGGGGGCGACGACCTCGAGCGCCTGCCGGTGCAAGCGGCCGGCGTGCCGCATACAGTCGAGCTCATACGCGCTTTTGACCGCGCGCAGGTCGGACAGGATCCCATCCACCGACTTGGGCGTGAACGGCAGGTATTTTTGCAGCAGGGAGAGCTTTTGCAGCGTCATCGTGCGCGTGGTGACATAGACCGTCTCTGGGATGCGTGGAAAAGCCTGTGCCAGCGTGCGGAAGCTGCCCATCGGGCGGATGTCCGGGAAGTTGGACTCCGCTTGGACGCGGTCGAACGAGCCACGCACGAACAGCACGGCCTCGTCCGGGGTCACGACGAGCGCGCCCTCCTGCATGGTGCCAGCCAGATGATATAGGTCGATCTTGTTGTCCAGAAGCAGCATAGCCCAATCGGGATCGTGCTGCGAAAGCGCATCGCGTAAGCGGGTCAGCCGAGCTGCCAGTTCCTCGGCCGGTACGGGGGTATGTGGCATTGCGTTCATCCTCCGATCATATCATATTTTGGGTAATTATCTTTATTTTATCACAGATCTTACGGCAAAGCAATGCGCACCGATTGACTTTTGCCGGTGTTTACTCTATTATGATAGTGATAAGATCGACGAAGGAAGGGAGTTGGATCATGCGTCGGAGCATAGGACGTTTGCTGGGCGATCGACGGGTGGTCGGTGTCATCCTGCTGGCGATACAACTCGTGATCGTGATGAGCGGACTGAGCTGGATCAGTGCGCGATGGCGCTGGGTGCCTTGGATACTGACCGTGCTGAGCGTGATCATCGTCATCTGGCTGGTGCGTAAGTACGACAATCCAACGTATAAGATCACATGGATCATCGTGATCTTGCTGCTGCCGCTATTCGGCGGGCTGTTTTATCTGCTTTGGGGCAATACGCCGTTCAATCGCGCCCGTACCCAGCACCGATATGAGCCAAAGCCGCCCGATCTGACCGCATACCGATGCAAGCCGGCGACCGAGGAGCTGGCGACGCGGTATCCCCGTCACGCGATCCATGCCCGCTATATCGCCGGGCTCAACGGGATGCCCGCGTGGAGCGGTACAGAGGCGCGATACTTCCGCGCGGGGGAGGAGATGTTCGCCTCCATGTGCGAGGAGCTGGAGCGTGCGCACCGGTTCATCTTTTTGGAGTACTTCATCATCGAGGAAGGCGTGATGTGGAACACGATCCTCGAGATCTTGCAACGTAAGGTGCGAGAAGGGGTGGACGTGCGCGTGCTCTACGACGATGTCGGCTCGATCGCGACCCTGCCGCAGCGGTACGACCGCTATCTGATCTCGCTCGGCATCCGTGCGGTGCGGTTCAACCGTTTCGTTCCCACGCTCAACACCTATCTGAATTACCGCAACCACCGCAAGATGATGATCATCGACGGCAACGTCGGCTATATGGGCGGCATCAATCTGGCGGATGAGTATATCAACGAAAAGGTGCGCTTCGGCTACTGGAAGGACACAGGGGTCTTGCTGCGCGGGGAAGGCACGGCCAGCATGACCACGCTCTTTCTGGAGATGTGGGAGTATGCGACGGGCGAGACCGTGCCGCCGCTCGACGCCTACCTACCGACGGTCAGGATGCCGTCCGATGGCTATGTCCAGCCGTTCGCGGATTCGCCGCTCGATGACATCAACATCAGTGAGTCGCTGTATTTGCAGATCATCCACAATGCGCGGGACTATGTGTATATCACCACGCCGTATCTGGTGCTGGACAATGAGATGATCACCGCGCTGACGATCGCGGCGCAATCCGGCGTGGATGTGCGCATCCTGACACCGGGCATCCCGGACAAAAAGCTGGTCTATATGATCACACGCTCGTATTACCAGCAGCTCCACCGCGCAGGGGTCAAGATCTATGAGTACCGTCCCGGCTTCTTACACGCTAAGAGCATCGTGTCGGATGATGATATGGCGGTCGTCGGTACGATCAACATGGATTTTCGCTCGTTCTTCCTGCATTTTGAATGTGCGACCTGTTTTTATAACAGTTCGGTGGTCGCCGCGGTCAAACAGGATATTTTGGAGACGATCAACGTCAGCCGTCAGATCGATGATGCTTGGCTGCACCATATGTCGTGGCTGTCATCGATCGCGGCGAGCGTGCTGCGGCTGTTCGCGCCGCTGCTGTGAAGGGATATACGAAAGCGTTCTGCTCTTTGAGATGCAGAACGCTTTTATCGTGGTATGAGGATCAGGATCAGATAGACGGCGCACGCGGCGATCGCTGCCCAGATCACGCCGGTGAGCAGTCGGGGCAGCAACGCACGAAGCGAGCATCGCGCCTGCCGTAACGAGAGGCCGAGCGCATCCGGATCACCGAGCGCTCGCAGCGCCTGCTGCACAGCCTCCTGCTCGTCCAGCCCTTGGGTGGCGCGCAGCTGCGTCGCGTGGCACAGGATATGGTCGGTCAGTTCGCGGCGGACGCGCACGCGATAGCATGGCCAATACAAGTGGCGGCATACCGCATCGAGATAGTGCGTGATGTGCTCATCGGGGGACACAGGCTTCACCCCCGACCACTTTGCCGAAGCTCTTGCAAAATGCCGCCCATTCGCGTCGGCAGCGCGCTAGTGTCCGCACGCCCTGCCGCGTCAGCTTGTAGTATCGGCGACGGCGGCCGGCGATGCCCGCGCGTTCGTAGGAACGCACCTCGCCGCGCTCCTCCAGCCCGTGCAGGATCGGATAGAGCGTGCCTTCCTTCATGCAAAAGGTGCGGTCGGAGCGGTGTGCCAGCTCCTGGATGATCTGATAGCCGTATTTGTCCTCGTCCTCCAGCAGAGCGAGCACGAGCAGCGTATTGCTATACGGCAAAAGATGGTCGTCTTTTTTGCGCGGCATGGCAGATACCTCCTTTGTGAGCGGGTCAGCGTTTCCCTGTATCCAGTATACATCGAGGATATAGGTATGTCAAACCACAGTACAGCGCACGCTGTGTCCAGCCTTAACAGTGCGTTAAACTTTTGGGATAGGACTTGCCTTTTTCGGGCATTTCCTGTATCATGATTAAGAATATCAACGATGATATGGGAGGATGGAAGATGTTTGATAGCCTGTTCCAATGGCTGCTCGGCGCGGGGCGCGAGCTGGCGATCGTGCTGATCTCCATGGTGCCGTTGGTCGAACTGCGTGGCGCGGTGCCATACGGCGTGCTGCTGGGTATGCCGGTGCAGACCTTGTATCCGCTGGCGATCATGGGCAATATGCTGCCGATCCCGTTCCTGCTGTTTTTCGGCGAGAAGATCTTGGACTGGGTGTGCACGCTGCGTCCGTTGACCAAATTCGCGACGGCGTATAAAAATAAGCTGCTCGCCAAGACCGAACAGGTGACCAAATACGCCCGCATCGGCCTGTTCCTGTTCGTGGCCGTGCCGCTGCCGGGCACGGGCGCATGGTCGGGGGCGCTGATCGCCACGATCCTCAAAATGCCCAAGACCAAGGCGCTGTTCTCCATCCTGTGCGGTGTGATCACGGCGGGCATCATCATGCTGCTCGCCTCACATAGCGTGAAAGGCGTCGTCAGTCTGTTTTGAATCGTGACCAGACAAAAAGATCCCGGTCGTATGAACTGCACCCCATTTGTTAGACAGTATGGTATACTGGATAAGAAGTGGGGTGC
>JAUNJI010000112.1 GCA_030533295.1 Eubacteriales bacterium | reverse complement strand
GATATAACGCAGATCGAGGAGGCGACCCATGTTCCAGCATAGCATCCTAGTGTTCCAGCAGATCATCGTCATGTTCCTGTTGATCGCAGTCGGGTATCTACTATCCCGCAAGGCCATCCTAGACGACCACATCACCAAGGGACTGTCACTGCTGCTCAATAAATACATCATGCCGATGTGCATCCTGCGCTCGTTCCAACGGCCGTTCGACGCCCATCTGGGGCACGCGCTGCTCGTGCTGCTGGGCTGCGGGATCGTGCTGTTCCTGCTCTCCATCGCGCTCGTCGATCGGATCTATCCCAAAAGCCGCTATGCCAACTATGCCGACCGGCGCGTCTCCGCCGTGCTGACCAACAACGGCTTCATGGCGCTGCCGCTGCTCGAGGCCATGTTCGGCGCGGACGGCGTGCTGTTGGGCTCGGCGCACATCTCGTGCATGGCGATCGTACTGTGGACGTATGGCATCGACCAGCTCTCCGGCGGACGGGAGCACGTCAGCGCCAAAAGCATCCTGATCAACCCGGCCACGCTCGCCACCCTCGGCGGGATCCTGCTGTTCTGCTCTCCGATCAAGCTGCCGCAGCCGGTCTTTCAGGCGGTCGATCTGCTGGGCGACCTGAACACCCCGCTGGCCATGCTGGTGCTCGGCTGCTTCATCGCGCAGACCGACCTGCGGCGCTGTTTCATCGACCGTGACATCTGGCAGCTGGCCGGGGTGCGGCTGCTCGTGATCCCGGCGATCAGCATCGCGCTGTTGCTGCCCGTGCCGCTGGATGCGATCGCGAAGCTCGTGCTGCTGACCGGCTTCGCCGCGCCCTGCGCGTTCTCCGCTGCCATGTTCGGACAGCTCTACGGCACGGATCATCTGTTCTCCACCCGCGCGATCGTGCTGACCACGCTGCTCTCCGCGCTCACGCTGCCGCTCTCCATCGTGGTGATGGAGGGGCTGCTCCACCTGTTCGCATAGACCCGATGAAAAGATACCTGAGGTGATGCACATGGTGCCAGAAAACAAAGCCGAATACGAGGCTGTCCGCAACGAGATCCTGCGCCTGCAAGACTCGATCACCAACGAAACGATCCATATGTACGTGACCTACATCGCCCTTTTTTCCCTCGGACCGAAGTACTCTCGGGCGTTCTTGGCCTCCTTCATCGTGCTGATCGTGTTCCGCGCCATGATCAACGAGAATCAGTGGGAACTGAAAAAATGCTCGATCTTCCTGACCGTTTTCTTTGAAGAATGTGCCGACGACCTGCACTGGGAACGGCTGCACACGTTTCGCTACTACAGATCGCTCCGCGAGATCCGAGAAAGCAAGATCGGGTGGACGTTCTATCAGTGGAGCGCGACCTTTTTAGCCTTGCTCTCGCTCCTCGCGCTCTTCGTGCACACGCTCCCGTCGGTCGATGGCACGCCGTCGATCGATACGGTGCTGCTGTTGCTCGCTGGCTGCGGCTTCTGCGTGCTGACGATCTATGTCAACGCCTCCTTTCGCTACAAGGAGAGCGCGAGCGACGCCATGCTGCGCGACTGCATCCGGGAATATAAGAAGAGCGTCTCCGCCGAGCGCAGCGACCACGATCCACACGGCATGACCTGAGTCGCGCGGCACAGTGGGCGATCAAAAAAACGCACGACCGTTTGAAATGCCCCCAAAAAGTTAGACAAAATTTTACGCTAAAAATCATTCAGGCTAC
>JAUNJI010000067.1 GCA_030533295.1 Eubacteriales bacterium | reverse complement strand
TCCTCAAGGGGCGCAAGGTGCACCCGGATGTGCGCACCATCGTCATCCCCGCCACGCAGCAGATCTATCTCCAGTGCATCGAGGAAGGGCTGACCAAGATCTTCATCCAAGCGGGCGCGATCGTCTCCACGCCGACCTGCGGTCCGTGTCTGGGCGGCCACATGGGCATCCTGGCGCACGGTGAAAAGTCGATCTCGACCACCAACCGCAATTTCGTCGGCCGCATGGGCCATGTCACCTCGGAGATCTATCTGTCGAGCCCGGTCGTGGCAGCCGCGAGCGCGGTCGCGGGCTACATCTGTGCGCCCGATGCGCTGAAGTAAGGGAGGAAACAGCACCATGAATGCAAAAGGCAGAGTTTTCAAATATGGAGACAACGTCGATACCGATGTCATCATCCCGGCACGCTATCTGAACATCGCCGACCCCAAGGAGCTGGCGACCCATGCGATGGAGGACATCGACGCTTCGTTCGTCAGCAAGATGCAGCCGGGCGACATCGTCGTGGCGACGCGCAACTTCGGCTGCGGCTCCTCGCGTGAGCACGCGCCGCTCGTGCTGCGGGAGAACGGCGTTTCCTGCGTGATCGCCGCTTCGTTCGCGCGCATCTTCTATCGCAATGCGATCAACATCGGCCTGCCGATCCTCGAGTGCGAGGCCGCGGCGAACGCGATCGACGATGGCGACGTGGTCTCGGTCGATTTCGATACCGGCGTGATCGTCAACGAGACCAAGGGCGAGACCTATCAGGCGGCGGCCTTCCCGCCGTTCATCCAGAACATCATCCAAGCGGGCGGCCTGCTCAAGTCGCTCCGCGAGAGGGGAGAGTGAGCGCGATGGAATACCAGATCGCAGTCGTCAAGGGCGACGGGATCGGCCCTGAGATCGTCGATGAGGCCATGCAGGTGCTCGACAAGGTGGGCGAAAAGTTCGGCCACAGCTTCCACTACCAGCAGGTGCTGGCGGGCGGCTGCTCGATCGACGCCAACGGCATCCCGCTGACCGAGGACGCCATCGAGACCTGCATGAACGCGGATTCCGTGCTGCTCGGCGCGGTCGGCGGCCCCAAGTGGGACGAGGTGCCCTCGGACAAGCGCCCGGAGAAGGCGCTGCTCGGCCTGCGAGCGGCGCTCGGCCTGTTCGTCAACCTGCGCCCGGCGCAGATGCACAAGGCGCTGTCGGATGCGTGCCCGATCAAGCCCTCGATCATCGGGGATGGCTTCGATATTTTGGTCTGCCGTGAGCTGACCGGCGACGTGTACTTCGGCAAGCACCATCGCTATGAGAGCGAGAAGGGCTGGGGCGAGGTCGGCGCAGACGACATGAACTACTCGGTCTACGAGATCGAGCGCATCGGCCGCCGCGCGTTCGAGATGGCGATGAAGCGCCGCAAGAAGGTCTGCTCGGTCGATAAGGCCAATGTGCTCGAGACCAGCCGCGTCTGGCGCGAGACCATGCACCGCATCAAGGACGAATATCCCGAGGTCGAATATACGGATATGTACGTGGACAACTGCGCGATGCAGCTCGTGCGCGATCCCGGCCAGTTCGACGTGATCGTGACCGGCAACCTGTTCGGTGACATCCTGTCGGACGAGGCTTCGATGATCACCGGCTCGATCGGTATGCTGCCCTCCGCCTCGATGAACGAGAACGGCAAGGGGATGTACGAGCCGATCCACGGCTCTGCGCCCGACATCGCGGGCAAGGGCATCGCCAACCCGATCGCCACGATCTTGTCCTGCGCGATGATGCTGCGTTACTCCTTCGGCCTGCAGGCCGAGGCCGACGCGATCGAGCGCGCGGTCGAGGCCGTGCTGGACGCCGGCCACCGCACGGCGGACATCGCCGCGCCGGGCGAGCAGGCGATCTCCACCAGCGAGATGGGCGCACTGATCCGCGCCCAGCTCTGAGCGAGGCACTATCCGAACGAAATGACCGCTCCGATCAGCCGCAGGGTCCGCCCTGCGGCTTTTTCGTTCGCCCGCGCGGCCGCAGCGACGGAGAGGCTTGCGATCGATCGCCATTTGCTGTATAATGAAATAGATTTTGGATATTTACCGCTGGACGATGCAGCGGGATCATAGGAGATAACAGCATGAAGACGGCTTCTATTTTAGGTGTACATTTCCATGCAGTCACGTTGCAGCAGGCAGTCGAGGTGGCGATGAGCCGCCTGCGCACGCGGCAAAAGGGCTATGTCGTCACGCCGAACGCGGAGATCGTCGATCTGTGTCGGCAGGACAGCGCCTATATGGGCATCATCAACCATGCGTCGCTGGTGCTGGCAGATGGCATCGGCGTCATCTATGCGGCGAAGATCTTGGGCGAGACGCTGTGCGGCAAGGTGGCCGGTGTCGAATTCGGCGAGCAGCTCGTCGCCGCGATGGCCAAGGAGCGGATGCGCCTGTTCCTGCTGGGCGCCAAGCCCGGCGTCGCCGAGCAGGCCGGGCGGAACCTGTGCGCGAAATACCCGGGGCTGGTGCTGGCCGGCACGCAGGACGGCTATTTCACCGACCCGCAGCAGGCGATCGATGCGGTCAACGCCTGTGGCGGCGTGGACGTGGTGTTCGTCTGCTTGGGCGCGCCCAAGCAGGAGCGGTTCATCGCAGAGAACATGGACATGATGCACGCGACGCTGTTTTGCGGCTTAGGCGGCTCGATCGATGTGTTCGCGGGCGTGGCCAAGCGCGCGCCCGACATCTTCATCAAGCTGGGGCTGGAGTGGGCGTATCGCCTGCTCAAGCAGCCCAGCCGCATCGGGCGCATGATGAAGCTGCCGAAATTTTTGCTCATCGTGATCAAAGAGCGTTTATTTGGACGGAAAGGGAAGTAAGATATGAAGGTCAAACTGCTCGCGCACACCCCGGAGCCGGAAAAGCTGGTGGCGGCCGCAGCGAAAAATTGCTATTCTTCGACCGATGTGGACAGCGTCCTGCAAGGGCTGACCGAGGAAAAGACCACGCGCTTCGTCGATATGCTGGCGGAGATCGGGCATGAGAGCCCGATCGAACACGTTTCGTTCACCTTCGCGATCGAGGGCGTGTCGCGCTCGCTGCTCGCGCAGATCACGCGGCACCGCATGGCCTCGTTTTCGGTGCAGTCGCAGCGATATGTGCGCGAGCATGGGTTCGAGTATGTCGTGCCGCCGGCGATCGACCGGATCCCGGCAGCGCGGGCGCGTTTCGTCCGCGCGATGGAGGACGACCAGCGCACCTATGAGGAGCTGACCGCCGCGCTGATGGAGGGCTATATCGCCGAGCTGCTCGCGCAGGGCGTGCCCGAAAAGGCCGCCCGCAGCCGGGCGGAAAAACGCGCGATCGAGGATGCGCGGTATGTGCTGCCCAACGCCTGCGCGACGCGCATCGTGATGACGGCGAACGCCCGCAGTCTGCGCAATTTCTTCCGTCTGCGCTGCTGTGCGCGTGCGCAGTGGGAGATCCGCGCCTTGGCGGAGGAGATGTACCGTCTGGTCTACGCCGTCGCGCCGACGCTGTTCGGCCACAGCGGCCCGTCCTGCGTGGACGGCGCGTGCACGGAGGGCAAGATGTCCTGCGGACAGGCGAGCGAGGTGCGGGCGAAGTACGTGGCGCTGCGGCGCACGATCGATCAAGAAAGAAAAGGGGATCAATAAAAACGCATATGTTACCATTTAGGACGACGGTTTTGGAGGACAAGCAGGCGGTAGAGGCCTGTGCGTCCCATCATGATTATCACTTGTGCGAGCACTGCTTCGTCGATCTGTTCATGTGGAGCAGCCATTACGACACGCAGATCTGCTTTTTGGAGGGGTTCCTGCTGATCAAGATGACGCCGCTCGACGGCGGTCACGATCGCTACCTCGCGCCGGTCGGCGAAGGCGATCTGGGCGCGGCGCTCGACGCGATCGAGCAGGACGCAGCCGAGCGCGGCATCCCGTTCTGCATGGTGTCGGTCGCAGAGCCGATGATCGAGCGCATCGAGGCGGTGCGGCCGGGGCGCTACACCTTCTCGCATGACAACGAGGACGGCGACGACTATATCTACCTGTCGGAAAAGCTGCGCACGCTCTCGGGTAAAAAGCTGCAAAGCAAGCGCAATCTGGTCAACCGTTTCCGGGCGACCTACGAGGGTCGCTGGCAGTATGAGGATCTGTCGCCGGACAACGTGAAGGATGCGTTCGGCTACCATATCCGCTGGTGCAACCGCAATGGCTGCGCCCAGAACCGGGATTTTCAGGGCGAGACCTGCGCGATCGTCCATGCGCTGCGCCATTTCGAGGCGCTCGAGCTGCGCGGCGGTCTGCTCCGGCTGGATGGCGAGGTGATCGCGTTCACCTTCGGCTGCAAGGCCACCGAGGACATGGTCGTGGTGCAGATCGAAAAGGCAGATAGCTCGATCGCAGGCGCATACCAGATGATCAACCAGCAGTTCGCGCTGCGCCACTGCGGCGATGTCACCTATGTCGATCGCGAGGAGGATCTCGGGCTGGAGGGTCTGCGCAAGGCCAAGCGCTCATATCATCCGGTGATGCGCGGCGTCAAATATACCGCAGTGCTGCGGGAGGGACAGGCGTGATCCGTCCGGCCGCGCCGCAGGATGCGGCCGCGATCCGCGCCCTGTGGGAGACCTGCTTTCCGGATGAGGGCGGCTTCAACGATCATTTTTTCGCGCATCGGTTCGCGCTGTCCGACACGCTGCTGTCCGTAGAGGGCGAGACGCTGTGCGCGATGGTGCAGATGCTGCCCTATCGCCTGCGGGTGGCTGGCCAGATGCGCCCGATCACCTATATCTATGGCGCGTGCACCGACCCGGCGCACCGGCGGCGCGGCCACATGGCGCGGCTGCTCGAGCGCTCCTTCGCGCTCGACCGACAGGCGGGGCGCGTGGCCTCGGCGCTGATCCCGGCGGAGCCATGGCTGTTCGATTTTTACCGTCCCTTCGGCTATCAGCCGTTTTTCTATCTCGATCGGCGGACGATCGCCCGGACAGGGCAGGGGAGCCTGCCGCGCCGACTGACGAAAAGCGATATACCGCAGCTCGCCGCGCTGTACGACCGCCGGACGCCGGACTGCCGCATCGTGCGCGAGCAGGCAGACTGGCAGGCGCAGCTCGACCTGTTCGATGCGCTGGCCAAGGGCGCCTATGGCTGGTTCGAGGACGGACAGCTGACCGCCTATGCCTTTTGCTGGGCGGATAACGCGCAGGAGGCGCTCGGTCTGACACCGGCGCAGGAGCAAGGGCTGCTGGACGTGCTCGGGCGGGATGAGCTGACCGTCCTGACCGCCGGACAGAGCACAGCGCTCGGCTGTATCAAGTGGCATGAAGGGCATGATGCGCCCTTTGGCTATATGGATCTGATGTACAACTGATGAAAGGTGTGACAACGATGGTATATGTACTGTTGGCAGAGGGTTTTGAAGAAGTAGAAGCGCTCACGCCGCTCGATCTGCTGCGCCGCGCGGGCGTGGAGGCCAAGCTGGTCGGCGTGACCGGCGACATCGTGCGCGGGGCGCACGGCGTGGGCATCCAGACCGACCTGCCCATCGACCAAGCAGACTGGTCGCAGGTCGATATGGTCGTGCTGCCGGGCGGTATGCCGGGCACGAAGAACCTGTATGCCGATGCCCGCGTGACCGATGCGGTCCGCGCCTGCTACGAGGCGGACAAGTATGTGGCGGCGATCTGTGCCGCGCCGTCGATCATCTTGGGCGGCATGGGGCTGCTCAAGGGGCGCAAGGCCACCTGCTATCCCGGTATGGAGGACGGCATGATCGGCGCGACCCCGCTCCAGCGCACCTGCGTGGTGGATGGACATATCATCACCGCCTGCGGTGTGGGCGGCGCACTGGATTTCGGTTGTGCGCTGGTGTCTGCACTGTGCGGAGAGGAGAAGGCACGCCGCATCGCGACCGAAGTCGTGCACCATGTGGGGCGATAAGCAGCAGCTACGCCGCCGCTTTCTCGCGGAGCGTGCCGCGCAGAGCGCTGCGGTGCGCGAGGCGATCGGACGACAGATCGCCGCACAGGTGATGCAGCACCCGCTATATCAGCGGGCGGACTGCGTGTTCTGCTATGTTTCGGTCGGCGAGGAGATCGACACCCACCAGCTGCTGCGCGATGCGCTGGACGCGGGCAAAACGGTCTGCGTGCCGCGCTGTGAGACGCGCGGCCAGATGAGCGCCCGCCAGATCCGCTCGCTGGACGAGGTGCAGCCGATCCGGTTCGGGCTGCTGGAGCCGTCGGCCGATGCGCCGGAGATCGATCCGGCACAGATCGGGCTGGTGCTCGCTCCGGCGCTCGCGTGCGACCGACAGGGCTACCGTCTGGGCTATGGCGGGGGCTATTATGACCGTTTCCTCAGCCGCACACCGGCGGACACCATCGTGCTCTGCGCGGCCGCGCGGCTGGTGGAGCGCCTGCCGCGCACCTCGTCCGACCGGCGCTGTGGCTTCATCGCAACGGAAGGGCAGGTGCTGCGCACAGATGAAGAACGATAAGCTCGTGCATTTGCCCGGTCTGTCGCTGTTCCTGTGCTTTTGCCTGCTCACAGGGACGGGCAGGCTGGTCGGGATGCACGGCGGGGATGTGCGCTTGACCGCGCTGGCTGAGCTGCTCTCGTTCGCATCGCCGTTCGCGCTGGCGGTACCGGCCGCCCGGGATCTGCGGGCGCTGCGGCGGCGTCTCCGGCCGCACCGTCTGCCCAAGGGCGCGATCGGACTATCGATCAAGCTGGGCGTGACGGTGGCGCTGCTGTCGCTGTTCCTCAACCTGTTGGTCTATCAGCTGGCTGGCATGGTCGGCGCCGACCTGTCGGCTACGGCGCTCGGCGCGTCGCCGACCAGATGGAGCGTCGCAGCGCGGCTGGGCGTGGTCGTCGCGCTGTCTGCCGTGGTGGAGGAGTTCTATCTGCGGGGCGCGATGCTGTCCTTGCAGGAGCAGCGCGTGGGCACGGGCGCCTGTCTCGCGTTCAGCGGATTGGCGTTCGCGCTGCTGCACGGCAACCTGATGAATTTCGCCGGACCGCTGCTGGCGGGCGTCGCCTATGCCTATCTGACCTATGTGTTCGACAGCGTGTGGCCGGCCGTGCTGGCGCACGCGGTCAACAACCTGTATTATCTGCTCGTGTCGTGGATCACGGATACCTATGCGGCGTTCGGCGTGTGGCACTGGTTCGCCCCGGTCAACGCGCTGCTCCTGCTGCTGTTTTTGTATCTGACGCTGCGTGCGCTCGAGATCCTGCTGGCACGGGACGCGATCCCGCGCTTTGAAAAGAGCGCGGGCCTCTACGACCTGTGGCTGCTGCTGCGCGAGCCGGGCATCGTGGCCTTCGTGCTGGCCTTCGTGGCCGATCTTGCGCTAAAATGGGTCGGCTGAGTCCGGCTGCGCTATATGAGGTGGAATATGGAAAACGAAAACTACAATATCGACCAGCAGACGCAGCGCGTGCCGCCTGCGCGTCGCCGCCGCAGCCGCAGGCGGATGAATCGAGGCTGTGCGGGCACGGTAGTCTATGTGATTGCGGTGCTGGGCATCTCGATCGTGCTGTCGCTGGCAGCGGTCTTTATCGCCAACGACGTGTTCGCCTTTATCAAGGCGGATGCGGTCAAGGAGATCGTCGTGCCCGAGAACACCGACCTGCTCTCGCTGGCAGAGCGGCTGGATGATGAGGGCGTGGTCAACTACGGATCGGTATTCAAGGCGTATATCCGCATCAAGGGCGACGATCAGAGCGTGCTGGCGGGCAATTATATGCTCAACCCCAATATGGACTACGGCCAGATCATCGACACGCTGGCCAACTCCACCAGCACAGAGACCATGAAGATCACGATCCCCGAGGGATATTCGATCGCGCAGATCAAAAAGCTGCTGCTGGAGGAGCACGTCTGCACCGAGGACGCGCTCGACGAGCAGCTCGACACCTATCCGTTCAAGCATGAGTTCCTCAAGGCCGAGCTGCCGGCGGAGACCGGCTGGCTGGAGGGCTATCTGTTCCCGGACACCTATGAGATCTACAAGGGCAACGCAGCGGTCAAGGACACGCTCAACAAGATGCTCAACAACTTCGGGAACAAGTATGATGAGGAGATCCAGGCGGGCGCAGAGGCGCTCGGCCGCTCGATGCACGAGATTGTGACGATCGCTTCGCTGGTCGAGCGCGAGGCACAGCACAGCGCCGAGCGGGCGACGATCGCAGGCGTCATCTATAATCGCCTGAACGATCCGGCGGAGTTCCCCTTCCTGCAAGTGGATGCGTCGGTGCTCTATGGCTTGGGGCGCAGCGGCGGCCCGCTGACCGAGGAGGAGCTGCGCACCGATACGCCGTACAACCTGTACACCCAGCAGGGCTTGCCGCCCGGACCCATCTGCAACCCGGGCTATGCCTCGCTCTATGCCGCCTCCCATCCCGAGGAGCATTACTATTATTACTACGTGGCGATGCCGGACGGCACACACCTGTTCGCCAACAGCTATGACGAGCATCAGGCCAATATCGCAGCGTCCGACCGGGCGCAGGCAGCCGCAGCGGCCGCCAGTGCGGAGGGCAGTGATGGTTGAGCGGCGGCCGGAACTGCTCGCACCGGCGGGCGATGGCAACAAGGCGCGTTTCGCCATCGCCTATGGCGCGGATGCGATCTATCTGGCAGGGCAGCGCTTCGGGATGCGCGCCGCTGCCGCCAACTTTGACGACGATGCGCTGCGGCAGACGATCGCCTATGCCCATGCGCAGGGCACGGCGTGCTATGTGACGGTCAATATCATGCCGTCCGAGCGCGACCTGCCTGACCTACCGGCCTATCTCGAGCTGTTGCAGGACGCGGGCGCGGATGCGCTGATCGTGGCCGACGTGGGCGTGATCCGGCTGGCGCAGCGCTATGCGCCGCGCGTGCCGCTGCACATCTCGACGCAGACCAGCGTGCTCAACCATGAAGCGGCGAATTTTTGGGCGGATCTGGGCGCGGAGCGCGTGGTGCTCGCACGCGAGCTGTCGCTCGACGAGATCGCGTCGATCCGCGCGCACACCCCCAAAACGCTCGAGCTGGAGGCGTTCGTCCACGGCGCGATGTGCATTTCGTACTCCGGCCGCTGTCTGATCTCGCAATATATGACCGGGCGGGACGCCAACCACGGCGCGTGCGCCCAGCCCTGTCGCTGGAATTACACGCTGATGGAGGAAAAACGCCCCGGCGAGTATTTTCCGGTCGAGGAGGACGCACGCGGCACCTATCTGTACAACTCGAAGGATCTGTGCATGATCGACCATGTGCCCGAGCTGATGCAGGCGGGCGTGGATTCGTTCAAGATCGAGGGGCGCAACAAGACCGCGTATTACGCGGCCTGCGTCACCGGCGCTTACCGCGCAGCGATCGATGCCTATCGCGCCGATCCGCAGGGCTTCGTGCTGCCACCCTTCTGCCGCGCGGAGGTGGACAAGGTCAGCCACCGCGCATATCACACCGGCTTCTACCTCGGCGACGAGAGGAACGGTCAGCAATATGGCGACAGTCAGTACATCCGCGCATACGAGGTCGTCGGTATGCCGGTCGAGACCGGCGCGGACGGTCATGCGGTCTTTGCGCTCAAAAACCGCTTTTTCGACGGGGAGGAGCTCGAACTGCTCCAGCCCGGTCAGCAGCCCTATGTGTTCCGCGCACAGGGCGTCGTGAACGACGCGGGCGAGGCGCTCGAGCTGTTCAACGTGCCGCAGATGCACGTGCACTTCTCGTTCCCCTTCCCGGTGGATGCGTTCGCGATCTTGCGCAAGAAAAAAGA
>JAUNJI010000066.1 GCA_030533295.1 Eubacteriales bacterium | reverse complement strand
GGGCAGCAGCAGCGCGGTGATGTCCGGCCGGGCGGTCTCGATGAAGTTGACCCCGCCGCGGATCAGCCGCGCGAGGGCACGTTCGTCGTTGGTCGGCAGGCTCATCGTGAACAGCCCCGCCTTGCGGCAGGCGGCGATCAGCTCGGGCGTCAGATCCTCGGGCGCAGCCCGCAGGCCGAACAGGCCGGTGGTCTGCGCGGCGCTGACCAGCGCGCCGATGTTGTCCGGCAGCGCGGGCAGCTCGCCCATGATGTGCAGATCGGGCTTGGCGACCGCGATCCGCGCCGCCTCGACCAACCCCAGACCGACGAAGATCGTGTCATCGAGGTAGTTGGCGTGGCGCAGCGTCATGCGGAGCTGGGGCAGCAGCGTCTGGTCGCGCACGGTGATGGCGATCTTGGCCTGACAGGTGCGGGCGAGCTCGATCGCCTGCCCCGCCGGGATCAATTGGGGCGCAGCCTGATGCAGCTCGGCATAGGAATAGTCCGCGATGCTCATCTGCGTGCCGTCCGGCGCGAGACAGTAGCCGTCCGAGGAGAGCACGGCGATGCCGTCCGCCGTCATATCGACCGACAGGCAACAGCCCTTGGCGCCCTCCTCATTGCCGGCCAGGATGGACTCCAGTCCGTCCCGCTCGGTGTCCATGCAGCCGACCGCGGACAGGACGAAGATCTCCTTATTGGTATAATACAATACCGTCTCCCTTCTTTCTGCTTACAGGGTCTCCGGCGCTCCGTAGTCCACGCCCATCGTATCGACGGTGACGGTCTTCATGCGCTGCTCCTGCCGGGGGCGGTCATGCCAGTCGCGCGGCGTGTTGACGATCGCATCGACCACGTCCATGCCCTCGATCACCATGCCGAAGGAGGCGTACTGCCCGTCCAGATGCGGCGCATCGTCGGTCATGATGAAGAACTGGCTGCCTGCGGAGTCGGGCGCCATCGTGCGCGCCATCGACAGCACGCCGCGGGTGTGCACCAGATCGTTCCGGAAGCCGTTGGCGGTGAACTCGCCGCGGATCTCGTAGCCGGGGCCGCCCATGCCGGTGCCATCCGGGTCGCCGCCCTGGATCATAAAGCCGGGGATCACGCGATGGAAGATCGTGCCGTCATAGAAGCCCTTTTGGATCAGCGAGATGAAGTTGCGCACCGTGTTGGGCGCGACGTTGGGGTACAGCTCAGCGCGGATCACGCCGCCCTGTTCCATTTCGATCGTAACGATCGGTCCGTTCATGATATATCACTCCATTTTTGAAATTTGATCGTGTGTAACCATTGATATTGTAACAAATTTCCCTGTCATCGGCAAGACATGATTTCAAGATCGTCCGATCGATGTGCGTTCGGTGCGATCATTGACCGGTAATCCACTTTATCCACAAGGCTATCCACAGCCCATCTGGGGATAACCCTGTGTATAAAGTGGATAACTTTTTGTATTCACCCCGCGAGAGCGCCATTTTCTCGCCTTTCCCCGTTTACGCACAGTAATATCCCTGCCCATCCGCGGGGTGGGGATGATCTGTGCACAACTGGGGCAAGCTATACACAGCCACCGATCAGACACACGAAGGAGGATGCCCGATGTCAGAAGGAGCCCCGTCCATCCAAGCGCCCGCGCAGGACGCCATCGCCGAGACCGGCTCGATCACCGCGCACACCGCGCGCGGCGTGGTGCACTGCATCACGATCGTCGGCCAGATCGAGGGGCACATGGAGCTGCCCGCGCAAAACAAGACCACCAAATACGAGCACCTGATCCCGCAGATCACCGCCGTCGAGCAATCCGAGGAGATCGACGGCCTGCTGGTGCTGCTCAACACCGTCGGCGGCGATGTCGAGGCCGGGCTGGCCATCGCCGAGCTGATCGCCGGGATGCGCAAGCCGACCGTGTCGCTCGTGCTGGGCGGCGGGCACTCGATCGGCGTGCCGCTGGCCGTGGCCGCCAAGCGGAGCTTCATCGCGGCCTCGGCCGCCATGACGATCCATCCCGTGCGCATGAACGGCACGATCATCGCCGTGCCGCAGGCGTTCGCCTATCTCGCCAAGATCGAGGAGCGGATCGTCGATTTCATCACCGGCCACTCGCACATCTCGGCCACGCGCTTGCAGCAGCTCATGCGCGAGACCGGCCAGCTCACCGCCGATGTCGGCACGGTGATCTCGGGCAAGCAGGCGGTCACGCTCGGGCTGATCGATCAGGTGGGCACGCTGGCCGACGCGCTCGAGGCGCTGTACGGCATGATCGAAACGGCGTGAGCGCACGGTATCGAAAAATCAAGGCCCCGTCACCAGACGGATCCGCGCCGTCGGGAAAAACGCCGTTTTTTCCGACGATCGGTGTTTGGGCTGCGCCAAACACGGACGCAAAAAAGTTCCTGACGAAACTTTTTCGCTCTCAAGGGATAAAAACCGTGATACGTGCTCCCGGTTTTTATGAAAACAGCGGCTGCGCCGCCGTTTTCGGTCGGATATGCACTGCGGCGCGAGGCTCGTATCGAAAAATCAAGGCCCCGTCACCAGACGGGGCCTTTACTTCCAGATCTCCATAGATCCTCTTTTCTCAGTGGGAGCTTGTCCACTACGTATTCTTTGCTTGCTTTTCGCGTCGTATCCGCATCCGTCGTGCGAGGTGCCCATCTGTGCGGCTGTCGCCGTGCGGGATGTGGTGTCGTATAGCGCTATGCTGTCTGTGGTATCCTGTCCTTCGCTGACGCACCGCTCCGCGCAGGAGCTCGCGTCCCAGTCCGGTGGATGCTCTGCCAACTGGTTTTCCGGATACCGTCTCGCGGTATCTTACCCTACTTCACGGGAGCCGCCCGACAGCGGTTCGTTGGATGATGAACACGTTCTGTCAGTCATCTGACACGCATTGGGAACTCTATGATCATGATGTGGATGCGTCCTGTCACACGGCGGAAGTCATGCGAGCCTGTACCCACATCGCCCTGATCGCTTTCGACGGGTCATTGATATGATCGCCAGCCCGCGCCACGATCGTTCCCGTCACACCATACTCATCAGTATGCCCATCGGCCAAGGATGTGATCGTTCTGGCGTTTCCGTAGGTATCGCTCCTGTGTATGGTCTCGCCGGCGCATCTGTTTCAGATCCTCGGATGTTGCGAACGGTGTCGTCCTGCTGCCTCGATCCGCGTGTCTGCAAGCCCTTATCCCGGATAAATGTGTTCGTTGAGGAAAACTTCCTCCCAGATCCCGTTTCGTCTTGCGCTGTCAGCCGATCGCACTTTGCAGGCTGTTCGTGGTCGTATTGTGGAACTCGCGTTTTTTGATAGCTATCACCTTGATCGTTTCGGTCACAGCGTCGCGGCGAGTCCCGCGATCGAGTAGGGTATTTCTTCTGTCACCATTGGACTCACCCCTTTCCGGATGATCGGCCTGCCCGGCCGTCCTTGATCAGAAAAGCGTTCGGTCGGCGCCTGCGGCCTATCGCCATCGGTGCACGCCTTTCCTTTTCTGTATGTCTATGATACCATCAAAAATGCACAACGTCAAGCAGTTTTTCGCCGTTTTCTATGGTGATAGTGCACGAAAAGTTCGCCGCTCTTTCAGCGTTTTTCCTCTTTTTTCCGGGCGTGAGATATGCTATAATGGTATCGTTGGGCGCTTTTTGCGCCCGAACAGGAGCATACACATCGACCGACCAGAAAAGGGGCCCGCGCGGCCCCTTTCGCAAGGAGGAGGAAAAACGATGGATCTGTTCGGCTTTTATCTGCCCACCCGCCTGTTTTTCGGCAATGGCGCTATCAAAAAGCTGGCGCGGGCGCGTCTGCCGCAGGGACGCGGCCTAATCATCACCGGTGGCACGTCCACCACGCGGCTGGGCTACGTCGCCAAGGTACAGGCCGTGCTGGCCGAGGCCGGCCACGAGACGCTGGTCTATGACAAGGTGCAGCCCAATCCGACCATCGAGGGCGTGCGGGCGTGCGCCGCGCTGTGTCGCGCGGAGGACATCGCCTTCGTCGTCGGGCTGGGCGGCGGCTCGTCGATCGACACGGCCAAGGCAGTCGCCATCATGGCCACCAACGAGGGCGACTGGTGGGATCACGTCCACGGCGGCACGGGCGGCGGCCAACGCATCCGTAAGGACGGCCTGCCGCTCGTCGCGATCCCGACCACGGCGGGCACGGGCACCGAGGCCGATCCCTTCACCGTCATCACCAACGGCGAGGAAAAGATCGGCGACGGCGACGAAAAGTGCTTCCCCACGCTGTCGATCGTCGATCCCGACTTCATGATGTCCGTGCCCCCGCACCTGACCGCCTATCAGGGCTTCGACGCCTTCTTCCACGCGGCCGAGGGCTATCTGGCCACGGTCGCCACGCCGATCAGCGAGATGTTCTCGCTCAAGGCGGTCGAGCTGATCGCCCGGTCGCTGCCGGTGGCCGTGCGCGAGGGCAGCAACGCGCAGGCGCGCGCCGAGGTCGCGCTCGCCAACACGCTGGCCGGTTTCGTCGAAACGCTGTCGAGCTGCACGAGCGAGCACTCGATCGAGCACGCACTGAGCGCCTATCATCCGACGCTGCCGCACGGGGCGGGGCTCATCATGATCTCCCGCGCCTACTGGAGCCGTTTCACCGAGCAGGCGGGCGATCGGATGGTCGCGCTCGCCCGCGCGATGGGGCGCACCGACGCCGGCACGCCCGCCGACTTCCTCGACGCGCTGGCCGACCTGCAACAGCAGTGCGCGGTGCACCAGCTGCGCCTGTCCGACTACGGCGTGCAGCCCGACGAGTTCGGCAAGATCGCCGACAACGCGCTCGACACCATGGGCGGCCTGTTCCGCCTCGATCCGCGCCCGTTGACGCGCGAGGACATCGTCGCGATCCTCGCGGACAGCTATCAGTGACGCGCGGCGGACGATGAAACGGCTGCTGCTGCTCGCGACCGGCGGCACGATCGCCTGTCGCCAGACGGCGGACGGCCTCGCGCCCGTGCTGTCGGGCGACGAACTGCTCGCCGCGCTGCCCGCATGGGACGGCCGCCCTGCGGTATCGGTCTGTCAACTGATGAACGAGGACTCGACCGATCTGACCGCCGCCGATCGGCTGGCCATGGCGCGGGCGGTGTGGGACGGCCGCGCCCGCTATGACGGCTTCGTGATCGCCCACGGCACGGATACGCTGGCCTACACCGCCGCGCTGCTGGGCTATCTGCTGCCCGACATCGACCGACCGGTGGTGCTCACCGGCTCGATGCTGCCGATGGGCGTGCCGGGCTCGGATGCGCCGGACGCGCTGCGCGATGCGCTGCGCGTGGCCGCCGACGGCCGCGCCGGGGTATGCGCCGTGCTGCACGGGCAGATCTTTTCCGGATCGCACGTCACCAAGCGCCATTCGACCGCGCGGCAGGCGTTCTGCGCGGTCGGTGCGCCGCCCATCGGTCAGATCACGCCGACGGGACAGGTGTGCTGGCACGTGCCGCCCGCCCCGGCGGGCACGCCCGCGCTCGTGCAGCAGCTCGACACGCGGGTGGTCATGCTCCGGCTGACGCCCGACCTGCCGCCCGCCCTGCTCGCCGGGCTGACCGGCTATCCGGCGGTCATTTTGGAGACCTTCGGGGCGGGCGGCCTGCCCGCCCGGCTGGTGGACGCGGTGCGCGACCTGATCGCCCACGGCACGCGGGTCTATCTGACCAGCCAGTGCTGGGAGGGCGGGGTCGATCTGCAAGCATACGCCGTGGGCAGACGGGCGGCCGCGCTGGGCGCGATCTCGCTCGGCACGCGCACGGCCGAGGACGCGCTCGCGGCGGTCATGTGCGGCGCGGTGTGACCGCGCCCACGGCGCATACTGAGGGACAGAAGGGAGGCGTTCTCTATGACAGTCGAGCTCGATCGCAGCGGCTGCATCGCCTGCGGCCTGTGCGAAGCGACCTGTCCGGCGGTGTTCCGCATCGCGGACGATGGTCTGGCGGAGGTCTATCAGCAGCCCGCAGACGCGGTGCAGCAGGCCGATGCCCAGCAGGCAGCCGATAGCTGCCCGGTCGCCGTGATCCACACGGCGGACTGAGCCGAGACCGATCAAAAAAGCGATCCCGTTGGGGGATCGCTTTTCGCTTTTCTGCCGGTCTCAGCCGCGGTCTTGCAGGTTGGCGCGGTGGTACGCCTCGAACAGCCGCATCATCAGCCCCTTGCGGCGCTCCGGGTGGCGCAGATAGCGCCAGCACGCCCGCGCGGTGAGCAGCCCGCCCAGCGTGCACACGATCATGTCGCCCATCGTGTCGCCCACGCCGGTGGCGGCCACCTGCTGCGGGTCTGCCCCCGAAAAGGACACCAGATACTCCCAGATCTCCCACAGCACCGCGCTGAGCACGGCGAACATCCATGTGAACAGCGCCGCGTTGGCCGCGTCCGCCCGCTCGAGCGCGTGGCCGGGTTTGTTAGTGAAATACACCGCCATGCCCAGCGTGGCGAACAGAAAACCGGACAAAAAGTGCAAGATTTTGTCCCAATACGGCACCCAGTCATACGCGCCGAACAGGCTGGCGAACGGCACGGCCGCCAGCACGAACCCATCGAACACGATCTCGAGCAGGTAGACCGGGCGCAGCGGCGTCAGCCGATACAGCAGCTGGGGCACGAGCGGCAGCACGAAGGCCGCCACGGCCAGCAGCACATCGTACATGGCCGCCCCGCCGCGCAGGCGATACACCGCCCCGCACAGCGTGAACGCATAATAGAAGGCCAGCGTGCCGTTCCGCAGGCGGCGCATCCGCTCCATGCCCTTCCCCCTCACTTATACTGCTGGTAGGCCGCGACCGCCAGCTCGTCGCAGCGGTTGTTATACGGATTATCCGCGTGCCCCTTGACCCAGTGGAACGTGACCGTATGCCGATCGAGCAGATCGAGCAGCCGCCCCCACAGATCGGGGTTTTTGGCGGGTTTTTTGTCGCTCTTGACCCAGCCCTTGGCGCGCCAGCTCTTCGCCCAGCCCTTGGTGATGCCGTCGATCACGTATTTGCTATCCGAATAGAGCGCGACGATGCAGGGCTCGCGCAGCGCCTCGAGCGCGGTGATGACGCTCAGCAGCTCCATACGGTTGTTGGTCGTCGATGGATCCGAGCCGGACAGCTCCTTTTCCGCCGTTCCATAGCGGAGGATCGCCCCCCAGCCGCCCGGTCCCGGGTTGCCCGAGCAGGCGCCGTCCGTATAGATGGTCACTTGCTTCATCCTATCCTCTCCCTGTCGTTTTTGCCGCCGCCGCGCTGCGAAAACGCGCCCGGCGCGGCTGTCCATGCACCGATCTTACCATACCGGGCGGGGGGCTGTCAATCCCGCGCCGACGGGGACGCACCGCCGCCCCGATCGCAAGTGGCGGTGCGCCGCCTTGCGTGGACGCGGCCTGCCGCCGGGAGCTTGCCCATTTTTTTCGGTTTTTATGCAACACACTGTTTGACATCGTTGCATGATCGCTGTAAAATAATAGGTATCACCGCATTTTTACGGCAAGATAGGAAGGGGAGACCGATGACGACCAAACCGAACCACATCCAGCCAGCGCTGTTGCAGGAGCTGAGCGACAGCTTCCGCCTGCACGGCCTGATCTCGCCCGAGCTCTATGCCCGCTACCGCATCAAGCGCGGCCTGCGCAATGCAGACGGCACCGGCGTGCTGGTCGGCGCGACCCGGCTGGGCAACGTGCACGGCTATCTGCTCAACGAGGGCGAGCGCGAGCCGATCGAGGGGCGGCTGACCTATCGCGGCTACAACGTCTATGACCTGATCCGCGGGCTCGAGCGGGAGGATCGCTTCGGCTTCGAGGAGGTCGGCTATCTGCTGATGTGCGGGGCGCTGCCCGACCGCCGCCAGCTGACCGCCTTCCAGCAGATGATCGGACAGGAGCGGGCGCTGCCCAACAACTTCACCGAGGACATGATCATGCGCGCGCCCAGCCGGGACATCATGAACAAGCTCGCCGGGGCGACGCTCGCGCTCTATTCCTATGACGACGACCCGGACACCACCACGGTCGAGAACATCCTGCGGCAAGGCATCAGCCTGATGGCCAAGTTCCCGGTCATCATCTCGCACGCCTATCAGGCCAAGCGCCGGTATTTCGACGGCGCTTCCATGTTCCTGCACGTGCCCGATCCCACTCGCTCGACCGCCGAGAACATCCTGCATCTGGTGCGGCCGGACGGCCAGTATACCGACGACGAGGCCAAGCTGCTCGACCGCTGCCTGATCCTGCACGCCGAGCACGGCGGCGGCAACAACTCGTCCTTCACCGTGCGCGTCACCTCGTCCTCGGGCACGGATACCTATTCGGCGATCGCGGCGGCCGTGTCCTCGCTCAAGGGGCCGCGCCACGGCGGCGCCAATCTGCGCGTCGTGCGCCAATTCGACGAGATCCAGGCCAACGTGGCCGACTGGACGGACGAGGACGAGGTCGCGGCCTATCTGCGCAAGATCTTGGACGGCGTGGCGGGCGACGGCTCCGGCCTGATCTACGGCATGGGGCACGCGATCTACACGCTGAGCGACCCCCGCGCGGTCGCGCTCAAGCGGGCGGCGCGGCCGCTGGCCGAGCGCAAGGGCCTCGCGGCCGAGATGGATCTGCTCGAGCTGGTCGAGCGGCTGACCCCCGGCCTGCTGCGCGAGCGAAAGGGCATCGACCAGCCGATGTGCGCCAACGTCGATATGTACTCCGGCTTCGTCTACCAGATGCTGGGGCTGCCCCGTTCGCTGTACACCCCGCTGTTCGCCACCGCCCGCATCGTCGGCTGGATCGCGCACCGGCTGGAGGAGGTCGCCACCGGCGGCAAGATCCTCCGCCCGGCGTATAAGCCGCTGTCCAAGACCGCGCCCTACCTCGATCTCGACGAGCGCTGAGCGCCCCGTCCCGACCGGGCAGGCCATCCACCCATCGCCATACTGCAAAGGGAGGTCTATCCCATGAGGATCGACGGTAATGAACTGGCCATCCTGCAAGATCAGCTCGACCGCGCCGGCCGCAAAGAGGAGGCTTGGCAGGTCAAGCAGGAGTTCTTGCGCCGCGTGCGCGAGGCGGGCGACCACTGCCCCTGCCCCGAGGCTTGCCCGCACCACGGCAACTGCTTCGAGTGCGTCACGATCCACCGCGGCCACCGCGACCACCTGCCGATGTGCCTGTGGGACATGGTCAACGAGCGTCTGGCGGCGCTCAGCCACATCACCGAGGGCACGCTGCACGCCTATGAAGCCCGGCAGGCCGAGCAGGCCGCCTGCACCGGCTGCGCGGGCTGCCAAACGCCCGACGCCTGACCCCATATCGCCGCAAAAATGCCCCGCAGAGCAGCGCTCTGCGGGGCATTTGGTGTTTTTGCTGCCGATCGGATCGGTCGGTCGATCACCGGGCGAGCAGACGGAACAGGAACGTCACCGTCTGACCGCGGGTGCAGTCGGCCTGGGGGCTGTATACGCCCACGCCTGTGCCGTTGGTCACTTGGCTGTCCACCGCCCACTGCACCGCGTCGGCATAGTAGGCGTCCGCCGGGACATCGGTGAAGGCGGCAGCGCCCTCGACCGCCGGTGCGCCCGCGAAGCGATACAGCATGGTCGCCATCTGGGCGCGGTCGCAGGTGGCCGCCGGGCTGAACCGGGCTGCGCCCGTGCCGTTGGTGATGCCCTGCTCGACCGCCCACGCGACGGCATCGGCGTAGAACGCATCGGTCGCCACGTCGGCGAAGCGGTCAGCGGCCGCAGCGGCCTTGGGGCTGCCCGCCGCCCGCCACAGCAAGGTGACGATCTGACCACGGGTGCAGACCATGTCGGGCGAGAAGCGATCGGCGCTCGTGCCGTTGGTGATGCCGCTCTCGACCGCCCACGCGACCGCCTCGGCATAGAACGCATCGGCCGCCACGTCGGCGAAGCCGGTGCCCGCCTGCTCGAAGGTGGGCTGCACCGTCACCTTGCCCGCCGGCATGGTGAAGGTATACCGATCGTCCGCCGTCTTGGTCAGCGCGACGGTCTTGCCGTTTCTGTCGGTCACAGTCAGCGCGCTGAGCACATAGCCCTGCGCGGGCTGGACGGTCAGCGTGACCGTGCTGCCCTTGGCCGCGTTCGCCGCCGATACGCGCACCGTGCCGTGCGCGACGGACGGCACCGAAACACTGCCGGATGCGCCGGAGGACGAACCA
>JAUNJI010000004.1:34505-42438 GCA_030533295.1 Eubacteriales bacterium | reverse complement strand
CGGCACTGTGAGCAGCATGGTCGCTGGCACATCGGGGATGGCCTCCGCGATCATCCGCATCGTGACAGCGGGCATCCTTGCAGGTGCACTGATCGAGAGCGGTGCGGCGGAGCGGATCGCTGAGGCGATCCTCAACAAACTAGGCGAAAATCGCTGCCTGATCGCCATGATGCTGGCGACTTGGGTGTTGACCGCAGTCGGCGTGTTCGGCGACGTGGCCGTTATCACGGTCGCGCCGGTCGCGATGCTGATGGCGCAACGCGCGGGCTATCACAAGCTGGGCGTGCTGATGGCCATGATCGGCGGCGTCAAGGCTGGCAACGTCATGAGCCCGAACCCCAATGCGATCGCTGCCTCTGAGGCGTTTGGCGTGCCGCTGACCTCGGTGATCGCGGTCGGCGTGCTGCCGGCGATCACAGCGTTGGTCGTCACCACGTTTTTGGCGCGTTCGCTCGCTCAAAAAGGCACGGCGGTGACGGCGGATGACTTGGTGCTCGTAGAGAAGAAGGATCTGCCCTCGCTCGCGGCCGCGCTGTCTGGTCCGGCAGTTACGATCGTGTTGCTGCTCCTGCGTCCGCTCGCGGGCATCACGGTCGATCCGCTGATCGCACTGCCGGCAGGTGGTATCGTGGGTACGATCGTTATGGGCAAGGCGAAGGATCTGCTGCGATACTTTCAAGAGGGTCTGGCCAAGATGAGCGGTGTCGCCATGCTGCTGATCGGAACAGGCGCACTGTCTGGCATCATCTCGAATTCTGAGCTGAACAACGCGATCACTGGCCTGATCGAATCGATGGGTCTGCCGACTGTATTGCTGGCGCCGATCGCCGGTATCCTGATGGGCGCTGCAACGGCGTCCGCGACGGCGGGCACTACATTAGCCAGTCAGATCTTTGGGTCGACCGTGGTCGCCAGCGGCGTCGCGCCGCTGTCCGCCGCAGCTATGTCCCACGCGGGCAGTTTCGCCTTTGACGGCCTGCCACACGGTTCGTTTTTCCATGTCAGCGCGGGTGCGGTCAACATGGAGATCAGCGAACGCCTGAAGCTCATCGCTTATGAATCGATCAATGGTCTGGCGATGGTCGCGGTCAGTACACTGGTGTTCGGTGTGCTCCGCGTGCTGGGCTGAGCATTGTCCCGCAGTCACTATATTTAAAATCAGTGCGAAAAGCCGCAGCATAACGGCGATAAAAATCATCGATCTGCTGATCGACTATGAGATAGGCGACGGCTCTGTGCTCGATCTCATAGGGTGTTCTGGGTCTGAGCGTAGGAGAACGGATGGATGCCTTCCGATCTTATGCAGGATATGTTGGCCGGTGGATGAGCTGCTGGCCAACACGACTGCGTCAGCTGGCGGGACACCTCGTGTCTGGCAGAAGCGGCCTAATGAGACGGGCGATAACCTTTTGGACATCGGTTCGTATCGCGATACGCTTGATCGAGAAAGGTTATTTTGATATGATGGCTGTCTGGTATATGACGAGCGGCTCCTGCGCGATAACGCCATCATCAACGATGGTAGCGGGGCTGTATTCGTGGTCTGACAGGTGTCATGTCTGAGCCGCAAGGCGACCCGATCAGAGCAGCCGATAGTGGGAGCTGTCCTGGGATGCAGCAGATGTGTTTATGAGGAAATAGAGGAGTATCATAATGCAAAAGAATCATGCCGTCATGGACGGCAACACCGCGGCTGCTCATGCGGCGTATGCCTTTACCGAGGTCGCGGCGATCTATCCGATCACGCCGTCGTCGCCGATGGCGGAGAAGGTGGATGAATGGGCAGCGAAGGGGCGAAAGAACCTGTTCGGTGTGCCGGTGGACATCATCCAGATGCAGTCCGAGGCCGGCGCCGCAGGCACTTGCCACGGCTCCTTGCAGGCCGGTGCGCTGACGACGACCTTCACCTCGTCGCAGGGTCTGATGCTGATGATCCCGGCGATGTACGCCATGGGCGGTCAGTTCCTGCCCAGCGTGATCCATATCGCCTCGCGCGTGGTGACGAGCAACCATCACTCGATCTTCGGCGATCACACGGACTTCATGACCTGCCGCACCACCGGCTATGCCATGCTGATGTCGTCCTCGCCGCAGGAGGCGATGGATCTGGCGGCGGTGGCGCATTTGTCGGCGATCAGCGGTCAGTATGCGTTCATGCACTGCTTCGATGGTTTCCGTACCTCGCATGAGATGCAGCGCATCGAGACCCTCGACTATGAGATGCTGCGTTCGCTCGTCGATCAGCAGGCGTTGCAGGACTTTCGCCGTCGCTCGCTCAACCCCGAGCACCCGACCAACCGCGGCAACAACGTCAATCCGGACATCTACTTTCAGTGCAAGGAGGGCGCTAACATCAAATCGAACAGCCTGCCCGGCGTCGTCCAGCACTATATGGACGAGATCGGCCGTCTGACCGGCCGCCACTACAAGCTGTTCGATTACTATGGCGCAGCCGATGCCGAGGAGGTCATCGTCGTGATGTGCTCGGCCTCGGAAACGGTCAAGGAGACGATCGACTATCTCAGCCAGCAGGGGCGCAAGGTCGGTCTGGTGCAGATCCATCTGTACCGTCCGTTCTCGGTCGCGCATTTCGTCGAGGCCATCCCGGCGAGCTGCAAAAAGATCGCCGTGCTCGACCGCTCCAAGGAGACTGGATCGGTGGGCGAGCCGGTGTATCTGGATGTCGTGACCGCGCTCGCGCAGGCGGGACGCAGCGACATCACCGTGGTCGGCGGCCGCTATGGCCTGTCCTCCAAGGATACGACCCCGGGGCAGATCATCGCCGTGTATGATAATCTGCGGCAGGATCAGCCCAAGAACGACTTCACCATCGGCATCATCGACGATGTGACGCATACCTCGCTCGACTATCAGGAGATCGAGTTCGCCCATCCCGGCCAGATCGCGTGCAAGATCTGGGGCTTGGGCGGCGATGGCACGGTCGGTGCCAACAAAAACGCCATCAGCACGATCGGTCTGACGGCGGACAAGTATGCACAGGCGTATTTCTCCTATGATTCGATGAAATCCGGCGGCCTGACGCAGAGCCATCTGCGCTTTGGCGATGAGCCGATCCGTGCGACCTATCTGGTGGGCGCGGCGGACTTCGTGGCCGTGCACGCGCCGACCTATGTCGATAAATACGACGTGACGGCCGATCTAAAGGAGGGCGGCGTGTTCCTGCTCAACTGTCCGTGGTCGGTCGAGGAGCTGGATGCTCGTCTGCCCGGCAAGATGAAGCGCGATCTCGCCCACAAGCACGCGCAGTTCTATATCCTCGATGCCGATAAGCTGGCACGGGAGATCGGGCTGGGCAAGCGCATCAACAACATCCTGCAAGCGGCCTTCTTCGCGCTGACCAAGGTCATCCCGCTCGATGTGGCCGTCGAGGATATGAAGAAGAACAACTATAACTCCTATTTCAAAAAGGCCGGTCAGAAGATCGTCGATCTCAACGATCGCGCCGTCGAGATCGGCATCAGCGCCGCCGTCCCGGTCGAGATCCCCGCTGCATGGGCAGAGGCACCGGATGCCCCGGTCGTCATACCGGCTGGCGCGACCGATTTCGTCAAGGAGATCGTGCTGCCGATGGATCATCAACAAGGCGACAAGCTGCCGGTCTCGGTGTTCCAGAAGCATGGCGTGCTTGATGGCACGTGGGAGAACGGCACCTCGGCCTTTGCCAAGCGCGGCGTCGCGGCGCAGGTGCCTGTGTGGGAGCCGGATGCCTGCATCCAGTGCAACCGCTGCGCGATGTGCTGCCCGCACGCGGCGATCCGCCCGGTGCTGCTGACCGAGGAGGAAAAGGCCGGTGTACCGGCTTCGTTCGAGACGATCCCGGCCAAGGGACTGGGCAAGGATGCACCGGCGTATCAGTATCGGATGCAGATCTCACCATACGACTGTTTGGGTTGCGGCGTGTGCCTGACGGCTTGCCCGGCCAACCAGAACGACAAGCTGCCGGATGCGCTGGTGATGGTGCCGTTCGAGCAGGCCAGAGCCGAGCAGGAGAACTTCGATCAGGTCGCGATGAACGACAAGTATCTCAAGCCCGATGTGATCGACGACAAGAGCGTCAAGGCGATCCAGTTCGCCAAGCCCTATTTCCAGTTCTCTGCCGCCTGTGCCGGTTGCGCAGAGACGACCTACATCAAGCTGCTCAGCCAGCTCGTGGGCGACCGACTGTATGTCGGCAACGCAGCAGGCTGCTCGTCTGCGATCAGCGGCGGTGCGCCCATCCTGCCCTACTGCAAGGATGCCTGCGGACGCGGTCCGGCGTGGCAGCACTCGCTGTTCGAGGACAACGCGGAGTTCGCCTATGGCTTCTTCCATGCGCAGGATTCGATCCGCAACGAGCTGCTGCTCCGACTGGAGGCGCTGCGTGATGCAGCGGTCGCGCCGGCGGCCATCGAAGCCTATCTGGCCGGCTGGGATGACCGCGATCAGTCCCGCGCCGTGACCGATGCGCTGCTCGCTGCGCTCGAGCAGGTCGAGCGCACGGACGAAGTCCAGTATATCCTAGATAATCGGGAATACCTCGCCAAAAAGTCGGTCTGGGCTGTCGGCGGCGATGGCTGGGCATATGACATCGGTTTTGGCGGCATCGATCATGTCATGGCGCAGAACCGCGATGTCAATCTGCTCGTACTTGATACCGAGGTCTATTCCAACACCGGCGGTCAGTCCTCCAAGGCGACTCCGATCTCGGCCACGGCTAAATTCGCCGCAGGCGGCAAGCAGATCGCCAAAAAGGATCTGGGCGCGATCCTGATGAGCTATGGCTATGTGTATGTGGCGCAGGTCGCGATGGGCTACGATCAGGCGCAGACGCTGCGGGCGCTGCGCGAGGCCGAGGCCTATCCCGGTCCTTCGATCGTGATCGCCTACTGTCCCTGCCTCGAGCAGCACATCAAGGCGGGTCTGGGATGCAGCCAGACCGAGATGAAAAAGGCGGTCGAGAGCGGCTACTGGCATCTGTACCGCTATGACCCGCGCCGCACCGCTGAGGGCAAGAACCCCTTCCAGCTGGATTCCCCCGAGCCGGACACCAGCAAGCTGATGGACTTCCTGATGGGCGAAAACCGCTTCGCTTCCCTCAAGAACACCTTCCCCGATCGCGCGGACGCGCTTTACCAAAAGGAGATCGAAACGGTCAAGGCGCGTTATGCGAAATATCGTAGGCTAGCGGATGCAAGCGTATGATCGTCGTGATCTATTGGGCGACGCTACATCTCAAAAATAAATATGTTTTTCCGTTTTGCCACGAGCCGGATCTTCAATGGGAGATCCGGCTCGTGGCTGTTCGTTGAAAGGAGCTCTATGGCGAGAAACGACGGGATCGACCGTGCCAGCGCAAGAAGCGTAAACCTGACTGCCGCCAAAATCGTCAATGCGCAGCGGCACGATGAACGAGAAGAGGGATCCTGCACCAACTGCAATGCACCCCACTTCTTATCCAGTATACCATACTGTCTAACAAATGGGGTGCAGTTCAGTCTATTTTCCTACATCAGGGGGCCTTTTGTCACTGTCCATTTTTACTGGATCGGTTCAAAGCCGCTCAGAAGGTCTTTTTTGCGATGTGCGTATCGACTGCGTGGTGCAGGTCGCCGATCAGTGCAGCGTCCGCATCGTTCAGACACGCATAGACCTCGATGGCGAACTGCAGTTGATCGATCGAACGTTGGGTCAAACGGATCTTTTTGGAAGATCCGAGCGCGGTCAACAGACCCTCGGCGGCCTCGCGGCAGGGGGCTTGCGCACATTGCTGGGCAAAAGCCTTCACCATATGATGCGGCCGCAGGCTGGCACCGCCGACGATCGACAGCAAGGCGCCGATCGCCGCCAGCAGTAGGCTGGCCGTCAGGATGCGCTGTCCCACGATAGCGTGCAGCAAAACTGCGATCACGAGCAGCGCACAGCCGATCGCTTCAAAACGGGTGGCAGCCGCGCGGTAGCGGCTGTAATAACTCCCTTCTTTCAAACTCGACATATCATCCAGTCGTCCTTTCTGTGTGAAATGCTGTTTGGTATCATCAAAAGATACTGGTATTGCTGCGACTTTTCAGCAGTGTCGCGAGCGAGGACTCTTCAGAATACTGCAAGTGTTTCGACATGGCGATCGCGGCTCGTTCCCAGTTTTTTTCAAGACAGGCATCGGCGATCTCCGCGTGTTCTTCCATCGTGCGTTGCAGACGGCTTTCGATCAACTGGCCGCTCATGACGCGCAAACGGGTGTTTTGCATCTGGATACGGGCGTACAGATCTCGCAGATAATCGTTCGTCAGCGCAGAGATCAGGAACGAATGGAACTGATCGTCCAGCTGATAAAATCGGGTGAACGCCTTGTCCTCCAGATGGGCATGAAAGATCGCAGAAAACCGGGCTACCTCGTCCAGATCCAAATCAGAGCCATAATTGCGCAATGTATAGGGTTCGATCAGGCGGCGCACCTCAAAGATCATGCTGACATCGCCGATCGTAAAGCCGGACACGACGATGCCACGCTTCGGGAACACCTTGAGCAGACCCTCCTGTTCGAGCCGACCGATCGCTTCCCGCACCGGCGTGCGCGAAAAGCCAAGTTCCTTCTGCAAAAAAGTCTCGCTCAACAGCTGATTGGGCGTATATTCGCACATGATGATCTTATGTTTGATGAATTCATAGGCCTGCGCTTGCATCGAGGATGAACTGTTGGGAGACATAATGCGTTTCCTTTCTGATCGACTTGCTGTTTCTATTATACCGAAAGAAGGAATGTTCTGCAAGAGCGGAAACCGCGGCCGAAATCGTGATTATAGACATATCGTGTCTATATGGATCGGGCAGAATGACGATTTTCAGATAAATTTATGGAGGTTTATTGACAAATCGAAGAAAAATCTGTAATATACGATACGTAGATAACTTATATCCAAGCTTGTATACAAGAATGGATATAAGAATAGCGAGCGTTTAGTGTACAAAATGGATATGTTTGGAGGGGAAAAATGAAAGCGATCTGTATCAAGGAGCCGGGCAAGGTCATCATCCAGCAAATGGAAAAGCCGGTCCGTGGGCCGGGCGAAGCCTTGCTCAAGCTGTTATATGGAGGCATCTGTGGGAGCGATCTGGGCTCGTATCGGGGCGGGAACGCCTATGTCTCCTATCCGCGGATCCCCGGGCATGAGTTTTCTGCGGAGATCGTGGAGATCGACGAGAACGACAGAGGGCTGCGGCCGGGCATGATCGTTACCTGCAATCCTTACTTCAACTGCGGAACGTGCTATTCGTGCAGGCGCGGTCTGGTGAACGCCTGTACGGACAATCAGACGATGGGCGTTCAGCGGGAAGGGGCATTTGCGGAGTACATCACGATGCCCGTGGAACGCATCTACGACGGCAAGGGTCTCGATCCCAAGGTGCTGGCGCTGATCGAGCCGTTCTGCATCAGCTATCATGGCGTGTCCCGCGCAGATGTCAAACCCAACGAGCGGGTGCTGGTCGTTGGTGCAGGCACCATCGGCGTGCTGGCGGCGGTCGCAGCCAAGGCCAAAGGCGCCGAGGTCACGATCTGCGATATAGCGCCGGACAAGCTGGACTATGCGCAGCAGACCTTTGGGCTCGATCACAAGCTGCTCAACACTTCGCCCGAGGCGTTCGAGCGAGGGGTGGCAGAGCTGACGGATGGCGATGGGTTCGATGTGACAATCGAAGCGGTCGGATCGCCGAGCACCTTCCAAAATTGTCTGGATGCAGCGTGCTTTGGTGCGCGGGTGGTCTTGATCGGCGTATCCAAGCGCAATATCGATGATTTCTTCTTCACGATCATCCAAAAGAAGGAGCTCAACATCTACGGCTCGCGCAACGCGATGAAAAAAGACTTTATCGAGCTGATCGACTTGGTGAAGGCAGGCGGCGTGGCGCTCGACAAGATCGTGACCGACACCTACAA
>JAUNJI010000004.1:0-34495 GCA_030533295.1 Eubacteriales bacterium | reverse complement strand
AGTGGACAGATGCCCCCAAGGCGTTCGAGGATTTCGCAGCGAACGCAGGCAAGATGCTCAAGGTCGTGATCGACTTCACCTGAGCGGCCGAGCGAGGATCGGCGCGATCGAGCGATCGCGAAAAGATGAACGTGTGTGCATTGCCCGCCTGCGCGTGTGATCGGGCGGGACAAAGCGATAGAAAAGAGGAGGATCATGATGAAAAAGACTTTCAAAAAACGGTTATTGGCTGCGCTGCTTTGCGGCGCGATGGCGGCCAGTCTGACAGCTTGTGGCAGCGGTGAGCCCGCGGCGTCCGCAGGTAAAGACAGCGGATCGCCGGTGAAGGACGTGGTAGAGCTCCAGATCGGCTTTGAAAACTCCATCTCGGAGCCGATCGGTCAGGGTCTGGAGAAGTGGGCAGAGCTGCTGGATGAGGCTTCTGACGGCACGATGAAGATCACCCTGTATCCGGACAGCCAGCTCGGCGGCAAGCATGAGCTGATCGACTCCATGCTGCTCGGTGAGCCGGTCGCCACGCTGGCGGACGGCGCGTTCTACGCGGATTACGGCGTGCCGGATTTCGGCATCGTGTTCGGGCCGTTCCTGTTCGACGATTGGGAGCAGTGCTGGACGCTGATCGAGTCCGACTGGTATAAGGAACAGAGCGAAAAGCTGGAGCAGATGGGCTTGAAGCTGCTGGCCTCTAACTGGGCATATGGTGCGCGCCATACGCTGACGACCACGCCGGTGCATACGGTCGATGATCTGGCTGGCCTCAAGATCCGCGTGCCGAACAACCAGATCCAGTCCTACGGCTTCGACGTGCTGGGCGCGGCGTCCACCGGCATGGATCTCGGCGATGTTTACATGGCGTTGCAGGGCAAGACCATCAACGGCGCGGAGAACCCGATCGCGACCCTGTATGGCCGCAAGCTGCATGAGGTCGCGCCGTACCTGATCCTTGATGGTCATGTGCTGAACTTCACCACGTGGGTCTGCTCGGCAGATTGGTTCAACGCACTGACCGAGGAGCAGCAGGATTGGCTGATCTCGACCGGCGAGCAGGCAGGCTTCTACAACAACAAGGTGCATGAGGAGCAGGAGCAGGGCTACCTCGATAAGATGATCGAGGAGGGCGTCACGGTCTACGAGCCCACGGAGGACGATCTGAAGGGCTTCCGCGCGAAGGCGCAGGCGTTCTATGAGATGGGCGACACCTTTGGCTGGTCGGATGGTCTGTATGAGACCGTTCAGGCGGCGATGGGCAAGTAAGCACGGCGTATCCGCAAAACCAGAAAGAGACGACTGCGGCGGCTTTCTCGCCGCCGCAGTCGCTGCTTGATAAGGAAGGTGATCGAATATGAAAGGCAATAGCAAGGCGCGGTCGATCCTTTGCAACATCGATACGATCGTGGCCTGTATCGTGTTGGCGCTCCTCGTCGTGCTAACTTTCGCGGGCGTCGTTTACCGCCGCGTGCTCAACGCGCCGTTCACATGGCTGGAGGAGGTGCAGACCTCCTGCATGGTCTGGATCGTTTTTGCCGCCGCGGGCCCCGCGTTCCGTGCCGGCAATCAGGTCGCGATCGAGATGGTCTATGACCTGTTCCCCCAAAAAGCGAAAAAGGCGCTGGACATCGTGATCTCTGTCATCGTGGTCTCGGTGCTGGCTTATCTGTTCTATCAAAGCATCGGTTTCATCAATATCTTCGTGCAAAGCGGGCGTGCGACGCCGATGCTCAAGATCCCCTATGTCGTGGTCTACGGCATCGCGCCGCTGTCGTATATCGATATGCTGGTGTGCTACTTCTGGTCGCTCAAAAAGGGCGTCCGATCGGAGGCAAAGGAGGCACTGGAAGGATGAATGGTATACTTGCAGCAGCCGCAGTCGTGATGCTGGTGCTGCTTTTCCTCAAGGTGCCCGTCTATATCTCTGTACTGGGCGGCGCGATGGTCTACTTCGTTTGCAATCCGGCGGTGAACGCCATCGTGTTCGCGCAGCAGACGATCACCGGCGCGGAGAGCATCTCGCTGCTGGCCATCCCGTTTTTCGTGTGCGCGGGCGTCATGATGAACTACACCGGCGTGACCAAGCGCATCATGGATTTCTGTGAAGTCTTGACCGGCCGTATGTATGGCGGTCTGGCGCAGGTCAACGTCCTGCTTTCGACGCTGATGGGCGGCCTGTCCGGCTCCAACCTCGCCGATGCGGCGATGGAGGCCAAGATGCTGGTGCCCGAGATGGTCAAGAAGGGCTTCTCGCTCGAGTTTTCCTCGGTCGTCACCGCGGTCTCCGCGATGATCACCCCGCTGATCCCGCCCGGGATCGCCATGATCCTGTATGGCTGCATCGCCAACGTGTCGATCGGCGACCTGTTCCTGTCTGGCCTCGGCATCGGTGCCACCATGTGCATCGTTATGATGCTCGTGGTGCGGTCCGTGTCCAAAAAGCGCGGCTATGCGCCGCTGCGCACCACGCGCGTTTCCGGCAAGGAATGGGTCGAGGCGGCCAAGCCCGCGATCTTGCCGCTCTGCCTGCCGATCATCATCATCGGCGGCATCCGAGTCGGCCTGTTCACCGCGACGGAGGCTGGCGCAGTGGCGATCATCTATGCGATCTTGCTGGGCATCGTCTTTCGTGAGATGCGCTGGAGCGACCTCAAGCAGGGTCTGAAAGAGACGGTCTGCACGACCTCCTCGATCATGCTGATCGTAGCGGCGGCGTGCGTGTTCTCTTGGGTGCTGACCAAGGAGCGCATCCCGCAGCAGCTGACCGAATGGATCGTCGCGACGATCGGGAACAAGTACATCTTCCTGCTGATCGTCAATATCTTCCTGATCATCGTCGGTATGTTCATCGAGGGCAACGCCTCTATGATCATTCTCGTGCCGCTGCTGCACCCGATCGCGGTGGCATACGGCATCAACGAGATCCACTTCGCGATGATCTATATCTTCAACAATGCCATCGGCGCGATCTCGCCCCCGATGGGCACTCTGATGTTCGTCACCTGCGGTATCACCGGCTGCAAGACGGGCAAGTTCATCCGCGAAGCGGTGCCGTTCTATATCATGCTGATCGGCACGTTGTTGCTGATCACCTATGTGCCGTGGGTCTCCACCGGCCTGCTCACGCTATTTGGTTGATGAAAAAAAGACCGCGCGTTGCCGTCATGCTGTTCTTATGCCTTCTTTTGTGATAGACTAAGGATAGCGCTGCGATAGGAGCGCTGCGGAAACGAAAAAGAGCGCAGCGGGGCGATGTCCGTCCCGCTGCTAGCCTAACAGACGAAGGGGGAATGGTCTATGGAAAGACTGGATCATGAAGTACTGAAAAAAACCGGATACCAAGGCTATATCTTGGAAAACGCCCCGGAGAAGATCCTCCAGTTCGGCGAAGGGAATTTCCTGCGTGCCTTTGTGGACTATTGGTTCGATATGGCCAATGAAAAGGTGGGCTGGAACGGCAAAGCCGTGCTGGTGCAGCCGATCGCGACGGGGCTGGCCAAACAGATCAACGAGCAGCAGGGTCTGTATACGCTCTATCTGCGCGGCCGCGAGAATGGCGAAAAGGTCGATCGCAAGCGCGTGATCTCTTCGGTGTCGCGCTGCCTCGATCCGTATGAAAAGGCGGGCTATGACGCCATGATGGCGGTCGCCGTGTCAGACGATCTGGAATACATCGTCTCCAACACGACCGAAGCGGGCATCGTATACGACCCGGCCTGCCAGAAGGACGACTGTCCGCCCGCCTCCTTCCCGGCCAAGCTGACGCAGGTGCTGTATCGCCGCTGGCAGGCGGGCAAAAAGCCGCTCGTCATCCTGTCCTGTGAGCTGATCGACGACAATGGCAAGGAGCTGGAGCGGTGCGTCGGCCAGTACATCGAGCAGTGGGGCTTGGAAGCCGACTTCAAGGCGTGGTGCAGCACGTGCACGTTCTGCTCGACGCTGGTCGATCGCATCGTGCCCGGCCGCATCAAGGATGCGGCAGAGGCCGCGCGGCTGGATGAGGAAAACGGCTATCACGACGAGCTGATCGACGTGGGCGAGGTGTTCGGCGTGTGGAACATCGAGGGGCCGGCGTGGCTCGCAGATGCGCTGCCCTTCCGCGCGGCTGGGCTCAACTGCATCGTGGTGCCCGATGTCGCCCCGTATAAAAAGCGCAAGGTGCGCATCCTGAACGGCGCACACACCGGCTTCGTGCTGGGCGCCTATCTCGCGGGCTTCGACATCGTGCGCGACTGTATGCACAACGATACCATCCGCGGTTTTATGAACAAGATGCTGCATGAGGAGGTCATCCCGACCCTGCCGCTCGACAAAAAGGATCTGGAGGACTTCGCTGCGGCGGTGGAGGATCGCTTCAACAACCCGTTCGTCGATCACGAACTGATGAGCATCTCGCTCAACTCGACCTCCAAGTGGAAGGCGCGCGATATGCCCAGCCTGCTCGAGTATATCGACGCGAAGAACGAGCTGCCGGTCTGCCTGACCATGAGCTTGGCGGCCTATATCGCGTTCTATTCCAGCGATGTGCAGGAGCTGACCGATCAGGGGCTGGTCTGCCGCCGTCCGCAGGGCGAACGCTATACCTGCTCGGACGACCGCTGGGTGCTCGCGTTCTACTGGGCGCATAAGGATGACAGCGATGCCGCGCTGGTACACGCCGTGCTCGCCAACGAGCAGATGTGGGAGCAGGATCTGACGGCGATCGAGGGTCTGGAAGCCGCTGTGCTCGCCGATCTGGAAAAGATCCGCAGCGAGGGCGCGGAGGCTGCATTCGCCTCTTGTCTGTGAGCGGGAGGATCGATCATGAAAAAATTGATCCAGATCGCCGAGCGGGATAATGTAGCGGTCGCGCTGCATCCCGTGCATCGAGGCGAGACGGTGCAGGTGGGCGGCGTGTCCGTCACGGCGGCCGAGGACATCCCGCAGGGGCACAAGATCGCGCTCGCGCCGATCGCGGCAGGTGCGCCCGTCGTCAAGTATGGCTATCCGATCGGCCATACCACGGCCGCCGTGGAGGTCGGCGCGTGGGTGCACACACATAATATGCAGACCAATCTATCCGGCGAGCAGGCATATACCTATGAGCCGGACGTGCCCGTCGTGACGGCCGTCGCGCCGGAGACCTTTATGGGCTATCGCCGGAAAGATGGCCGCGCGGCGGTGCGCAATGAGATCTGGATCATCCCGACCGTGGGCTGCGTGAACGACGTGGCCAAAAAGATGGTGCGGGATGCGCAAGATCTGGTCACGGGCTCGATCGATGGCCTGTACACCTTCACCCATCCGTATGGCTGTTCACAGACCGGCGCGGATCACGCGCAGACCCGCAAGCTGCTCGCAGCGCTCGCGCGCCATCCGAACGCAGGTGCGGTGCTCGTGCTCAGTCTCGGGTGTGAGAACCTGCAACACGACCAGTTCGTAGAGGAGCTGGGCCCATATGACGAGGATCGCATCCAGTTCCTGACCTGTCAGGATGTAGAGGACGAGTTCGCTGCCGGACGGGCGCTGCTCGAACGGTGTGCGGCTTATGCGGGGCAGTTCAGCCGCCAGCCCATCCCGGTCAGCGAGCTCGTCATCGGCATGAAATGCGGCGGATCGGATGGGCTATCCGGCGTGACCGCCAATCCGACCGTGGGCGCGTTCAGTGATATGATGATCGCCCGTGGGGCTTCGACCGTGCTGACCGAGGTGCCGGAGATGTTCGGCGCGGAGGGGCTGCTGCTCAGCCGCTGCGTCAGCAGCGAGGTGTTCGACAAGGCGACCGCCATGCTCAACGGCTTCAAGGCGTACTTCCTCAGCCACAACGAGACCGTATACGAAAATCCGTCGCCCGGCAACAAAAAGGGCGGCATCACGACGCTGGAGGACAAGTCCTGTGGCTGCGTGCAGAAAGGCGGCACAGCTCCGATCGTGGACGTGATCGGCTATGGCGATGCGGTGACGGTGCACGGCCTGAATATGCTGTATGGCCCGGGCAACGATCTGGTATCGGCTACCGCGATGGCGGCGGCGGGCGCACATATCGTCCTGTTCACCACGGGGCGCGGTACGCCGTTCGGCGCGCCGGTGCCGACGATCAAGATCGCCAGCAACAGCCAGCTGGCGGCGAAAAAACCCGGCTGGATCGACTTTGATGCCGGGACGGTGGCCGATGGCGAGCCGATCGCGGATGCGGCCAAGCGTCTGTTCGAGCTGGTCCTTCAGATCGCGGGTGGCCGGTGCTCGATGAACGAGCAGCATGGCTATCGCGAGATCGCGATCTTCAAAGATGGCGTGACGCTCTGATCCGATAGGATATGTTTTCTCTTTTTCTCTTTCTCTCTCTCCGACTAACGCGCAGCGCCATCGCTGCGCGTTAGCCGGTCTCGCCGTGCGGCCGGTCGTGGGCTCCCGTATGGCACAAGATCCCCGGAGACTGTTCTCCGGGGATCTTGCTTGTTATATAGCGCGGGGGCGTGCCGCGCTGCCGCGTCAGGCGGCCAGCAGCGTCAGCTGCAAGAGCGCGGCCAGCAGCACGCTCTCCAGCAGCAGGCCGGACAGCGGCAGTCGCCAGACGCCCATGAGCCGATAGGCCGCGTTCGTCCGAGGGCAGACCGTCGTACACTTGCCGCAGGACAGACAGTCGCCCGCGTGGACGACATCACACGTGCCGAGCGGCAGCTTGGCCGGGCAGGCACGCGAACAGGCGCGGCATGAGCCGCAGCCGTCACGCGGCTTGGTGATGCGCACGAGGCCGCATTGCGGCACGAGCGAAAAGATCGCGCCCAAGGGACAGAGAAAGCGGCAAAAGAAGCGCGGGATCGACAGCATCCCCAGCAGGATGAGCAGCAGCAGCGCCCATGCGGCCGCGTGCCCCGCCCACTGCCAGCGCATCGCCAAGGCCATGGCGAAGGCATCCCACGGGCTGATCGCGCCGAGCGCACGCTGCTGACCGGCCAGACAGAGCAGCAGGACAGCGCCCAGCACGAGGTATTTGCCGTAGCGCAGGCGCTGCTCCACGCGGTCGGGCAGGGCGGGCAGCGACTTGCCGAGCCGCTTTTGCAGACGGGCAGACAAGGCATAGAGCCAGTCGCTCAGACTGCCGAAGGCGCAGGCCGTGCCGCAGAAAAAGCGGCCGAACAGCATCACGCTGATGACCAGCCCGAGGAAAAGCTGGATCATCGGGGAGAGCGTGAGCGGCTGCCGTGCGCCGATCAGCGAAAAGGCGGTCTTGACCCCGCCGAACGCGGCGGAAAAGGCGGCGGGCGCATACAGGAAAAAGAAGATCTGCAAGCCTGTGCGCAGGTATCGCGGTGTTTTGTGCTTCATATCCATGTCGCTCCTCATTCATCGTGCCGTGGTGCCCGTCAGCGCATCATCGATGGCGTTCAAGATCCCCCATGAGCTGTACGTAGCGCCGCTGATGGCGTCCAGCTCGGTGTGCTGCGCCGCCAGCACCTTGGGGATGAGCTGCTTGGCGCTGCGGAGATAGGAGCCGTCCTCGCTCCGGCCGTCCAGCACCTTGATCGCGGTGAGCTGCCCGCCTTCGACGGTCACTTCGACCGTGATCGCGCCGCCGTAGCCCTCGCCGCGCCCGGTGTACACGCCGTCTGCATAGTCGGCGCGGACGGGGTCGGCGCTCTCGGCCGGCAGCGCGGCGGGCGCATCGTCGGGCGGTGCGGGGGGCACGTCATCCGGCGCTGCGGCAGACGGCGGGGCGGGGTCGATCGCGATCTGCGTCTGATAGACCGCGCACAGCGCGACGATGCACAGCAGCGCGAGCAGCTTCCGAAAGAAGGTACGGTCGTACATATCAGTCGGCCGGAGCGTAATGCAGGGAGACCGTGCTATCGGCGATGTCACCGACCTTGGTCGAGAGGACGACCGTGCAGTGCTCGTCCACCGGCAGCTGCGCCTTGGTGGCCGAGACATCGAAGGTCACGGTATAGATCCCGTCGTCCTCAGCGACGTGGGCGGCCGTGTCCGCCAGCACCACGGTCTGCGCCTTGCGCCCCTTGCCGACCGTGTAGCATAGCTGATAGGTCTGCTCGTTGGCCAGCGCCGCCACATAGGCCGCTTCTACCGCATCGTCCAGCGAGACGTTGATCGTGCGAGCGTCGAGCGCGATGGTCAGCGTGTCCTCGCCCTCGGCCAGCGCCGGTACGTCCTCCTCCACGATGCTGGGCGTGCGGTAGTCGAGCACGAGGTCGTGCGCCTCGACCACAGCGTCCCGGTAGCCGTCGGCGATCAGCGTGATCCGATAGTCGCCGTTGCCCAGCCCTTGGAAGCGGGCGAAATCGTTGGTGATGGAGACCTCGATGTAGTTGCCGTGGTTGAAGGAGAAATACGAATCCTTGTGCAGCATATTGCCGCAGGATACGTCGTCCGCCGTATCGAATACACCGTCCGACCCTGCCCATTGGAGCTTGGCGCCCTGATAGTGCAGGGCATAGTGCATGAAGGCCGCCAGCGCGTCGCCGCCCGCCTTGTTGGCCGCGTAGGTGTTCGCGTCTGCCTGATCGGCATAGAGCCCGTCGAGCGTGGCCTCGGTCAGGTCGGCGATCGAGCCCTTGGTGTAGTCCGCATACTGGTCGAAGTAGATATACACGGTCAGATCGGCATAGCCGTCGTTGTTCGCGATGCGCTTGCTGTCGTTGGTGCCGTCGCCGACCCAGACGCGGCCGGGATCTCGCGCTTGCCCGTTCGGATCGACCGTGCGTGCGTCGTAGATGCCGTTGGCGAGCAATTCCTTGACGGCGTAGACCGTATCCGGGTCGATCGTCTCGTCAAAGGTGATCTGCGCGGCCTGCGCGAGAAAGGCATCGGCCTGCGGATCGCGGATCGCGAGCGCGTCCAGCGCGGCGGCGTTGGCGAGCGTGTCGGCATCCACCTTGACGACGACCGACCGGAGCCCCTCGATCGTGTAGCCGCCGCCACCGGCGCGGGTGCTCTCCTCGAAGGACACCATGGTGTCGTGCCGTACAGATAGCCGTCTGCGGCGGGCGCGACGCCCGTGGGCGCGGAGAAGGTCAGCGTCTGCTCGACGGCATCGTCGCCATCGGTCTCGACGCGCACCGTGACCGCGCCGGTGGCCTCGATGGGCAGCCGGACGATGGTCTGGTCGGCGCTGACCGGGATCGCCTCCACCGGGTCGCCATCGACCAAAAAGCGGTGGTCGCGCTGTGCGCGGTCGAGCTTGACAGCGGCATAGTTTTGATCGGCGGACTGGTATGCGGCGAACTCGATCAGTTCTGTCGATGCGTCTGCGCCCGTCGAGGCGCAGCCCGCCATCAGCAGCATGGATGAGGCGAGCAGCAGTAGCGTGTTCCGTCGTTTCATAGTCGTTCCTCCTGTGACATTGATGTTAGCGTTTGCTAACTATTGATCAGTACCATTCAACCATATTTTCGCGCGATCGTCAAGCGCATATCGCAGGATTTTTTCACGGTCAGATCATGAACGGGGCGGTCTTGACCGATCGAGGGCAAGTCGGCGGCGCAGCGGCGCTCCTTATGAGGGACGTGCCGCGCCTGCGCGGGCGGGCGGCGGCTGTCCCGGTGCGGCGGGGCGCAGAAGGGAGGTGGCCTCGCTCCCGCTGCACGCGATCGCGCCCCAAGGGGCATATACTGAGAGAGAAAGGAGCAACAGCAGATGAAGGTGAATCTCCCGGTGCGGTTCAAAAACCCGTGGTTCTGGGTGGGCGTCCTCTCCGTGGCCGCGACCGCGATCGGCGTCGATCCGCAGACGTTCACGAGCTGGCCGGCGGTGTGGGACGGCGCGAAGGCCGTGCTGAACAACCCCGTGCAGCTCGTCACGGTGGTGCTGGCCGTGCTGAGCGTGTTCATCGATCCGACGACCAGCGGCGTGACCGACAGCGACAGAGCGCTCGGCTACAAAAAGCCGTTGGGGCGGCGGGACGCGCCGATCGATGACGGCGAAAAACGAACATAGGACAGCGCGTGTGGGTGGGATGGGATGGGGCGCTGATCCCGATCGAGACAGGGCAGCGTGGCTGCCCGGAAAGGAGCAGAAATGAAGATCCTTCTGATCGCCGGACACGGCGGCACGCCTTACGATCCGGGCGCGGTGGGCTGCGGCTATACCGAGGCGGTCGAGACGCGGCGGATGGTGCGGGCGGTCGCGCCGCTGCTGCGGGCATATGGCTTCGAGGTGGCGCTATACGACCAAAGCCGGGACGCATACAAGGTGGTACGGGGCGGCGGGCGGCTGCCGCTGGCGGGCGTGGACTACGTTTTGGAGTTCCACCTCAACGCGGGCGCTACGGACGAGCACGGCAACGGCCGCACGACGGGCGCGGAGATCTTCGTGCACCGGGACGAGCCGGGCGTGACGGTCGAGCAGGCGATCTTGCGGCGCGTGTGCGCGCTGGGGCTGCAAAACCGGGGCGTCAAGCGCGGGAACTTCGCCGTGCTCAAGCACGTGCACGAGCGGGGCGTGAGCCACGCGCTCGTTGAGACGTGCTTCATCGACGATAAGGATGATATGAAGGTGTACGCGGCGCAGTTCCGGGCGATCGCCGCCGCGATCGCGGCGGGCGTCGCGGAGGGGTTCGGCAGACCGGTACAAAGCGAGGAGGGCGCATATCTGGTGCAACGAAAGACCATCGCCATCGACGGCGCGCCGTATCCGTGCAGCGTGATCGTGCAGGACGGCGAGAACTACGTCCGGCTGCGCGACTTCGTGCAGGCGGGCTACGGCGTCACCTATGACGCCAAGACGAAGGTGCCCGGCGTGGTCGCGCCGCAGACGCGCACCGCAGCGGAGGCGGATGCCAGCGTGCAGGCGCATATCGACGCGGTGCGAGCGGCGACCGGCCTGTCGGAGGCCACGATGGCCTATCTGCTGCGGTATCGCTACGGCGATGCCCTGCTGCGCAAGCTGGCCGAGGCGCTGCGGCAAGACGGATCATCTATCTGAGCGCGTGTGAGGAGCGCCCCGCTGCCCGCAGGCAGCGGGGCGCTCGGCTGTCCACAGGCAGCGCAGGGGAGCGGGGACACGTGGGACGCGGCCGCGCCGGACGGTTGACAAACCGGCCGCACTGCCCTATGATAAGGGACAGACCTCACGATGGAAAGGAACGAGATACCCATGCGATTTATCCCTGTGATCACGCTGATCTTGGTCGTCGTGCTGCTGGTGCTGGTCGTGCGCCTGCTCATGCGGCAGCCGACCGCCGCGCCGCGCACCGGCGGCGATCTGAGCAGCTCGATCGCCGCGCTCGGCTCGCTGGTCAGCCAAAACCTCCAGCAAGGGCGCGAGGCGCAGCAGCAGCAGCTCGCGGTGATGGACAAAAGCCTGACCGACAAGATGCGCAGCGTGACCGATCAGCTCGGTCAGTTCGAGCGGCGGCTGCACGGCTTCACGGCCGAGACGACGCAGGACTTGGAGAACATCCGCGCCACGGTGGACGGCAACCTGCGTGCCATGCAGGCAGACAACAACAAAAAGCTGGACGAGATGCGCGGCATCGTGGACGAAAAGCTGCAAAAAACGCTGTCCGAGCGGATGAACGAGTCCTTTCGGCTGGTCAACGAGCGGCTGGAGCAGGTCTATCGCGGCTTGGGCGAGATGCAGACGCTCGCGCAGGGCGTGGGCGACCTGAAAAAGGTGCTCACCAACGTCAAGACGCGCGGCATCGTGGGCGAGATCCAGCTCGGTGCGATCTTGGAGGACATCCTCGCGCCCGAGCAGTACGCGGTCAACGTCGCGACGCGGCCGAACAGCCGCAACGTGGTCGAATACGCGGTCAAGCTGCCGGTCGAGGACGGCGGGCACGTCTGGCTGCCGATCGACTCCAAATTCCCCGGCGACACCTACGGCGCGCTGCGCGACGCCTATGAGGAGGGCTCACGCGAGCGGATCGACGCCTGCGCCAAGCAGCTCATCGCCACGCTCAAGGCCGAGGCCAAGGACATCCACGACAAATACCTCGAGCCGCCCTATACCACCGATTTCGGCATCCTGTTCCTGCCGTTCGAGGGGCTGTATGCCGAGGTGGTCGGTCGCGGGATGGTCGAGGTGCTCCAGCGGGACTATCATGTGAACATCGCGGGACCGAGCACGATGGCCGCGCTGCTCAACAGCTTGCAGATGTCCTTCCGCACGATCGCGATCCAAAAGCGGTCGGGCGAGGTGTGGAGCGTGCTGGGCGCGGTCAAGACCGAGTTCGACAAGTTCGAGGCCTGCCTGACCCAGACCCAGACCCGGCTCGATCAGGCCAGCCGCGAGCTGGATAAGCTGGTCGGCACGCGCACCCGCGCGATCCGCCGCAAGCTCAAGAGCGTGACCGAGCTGGGCGAGGCCGAGAGCCAAGCTGTGCTCGGCTTCGAGGACGAGAACGCCGAGGAGCCGGTGTCCTTCCCCAGAGCTTGAGGAAAATGCGCTGCCTCCCGTGCGCGGCTCGGCCGAGCACCGCGGCCTGTGATGCAGAACGAACGAAAACACCGTCCCTGCCCTCCGATCTGGTCGGGAGCCGGGACGGTGTCCTGCTGTGTGGCCGGTGCCCCTGTTGCATTTTGCACAAAAAAACGGTATAATCATACCAAGCATGACCATGCGGCGGGCAGGCGCTCGATCGCCCGCCGTGCCCCGGCGGCACAGCGAGGGAGACGGTCGGGATCTGCCGCGGATAGGAGCGAAGACGATGGCAAGCAACAAGACCAATGTGATGCGCGTGCTCGAGCAGCACAAGATCGCCTATACCGCGCACGAATACCCGCACGGCAAAGAGGCCGTGGACGGTGTGACGGTCGCGCAGCTGATGGGGCAGGACGATAGACAGGTGTTCAAGACGCTGGTCGCTCGTGGGCGGTCGGGCGGCTATCATGTGTTCGTCCTGCCGGTCGCGCAGGAGCTCGACCTCAAAAAAGCCGCCAAGGCCGCCGGTGAGCGGTCGGTCGCGCTGGTGCACGTGCGCGAATTGCTCGGCCTGACCGGCTATGTGCGCGGCGGCTGTTCGCCGGTGGGCATGAAAAAGGCGTTCCCGACCGTGTTCGACGAGAGCGTGCGCGGCCTGCCGTCGGTCATCGTGTCGGCGGGCAAGATCGGCTATCAGATCGAGTGTGCACCGGCCGATCTGCTGGCGCTGGTGCAGGCCAAGACCGCGCCGCTCACGGCAGCTCGAGCAGCGGACTGACATCGGGGAACAGGGCGAACACGGTCGGCACGCCGCAGGCGCGGAGCTGGGCGAATTTGGCCTCGATGGTGGTCAGATCGTCGTACAAGACGAAGTGCGCCCGCCCGGCGTCGTCGGTATAGGTGAAATATTTGGCGCACAGCTCGCGCGAAAAGAACGGCTGGGAGCCGGTGCGGGCGAGCAGCGCCTCGCGCTCGTCGGGCGTGAGCGTCGTCCCGTCGGCAGAGGTCGAGGGCATGGTCAGATCCTGCGACACCGGTTGCAGGAAGGCGGCGACCCGCGCCGCGCCATAGGTGCTGCGCAGTCCGGCGAGGTAGGCGGTCAGGCTGCCGCCCGAGAGCGCGGTGGAGGCCGTGAGCACGGCGTGCGGCAGCGCACGCCCGCAGGAGAGCGGCACATAGAAGGGGATCTTGGCCTCATGCAGGGCGGCATCGCAGGCGGCGAGCAGGGCATGGCTGTGCGGCGTGTCGTGCTCGAGGTCGGCGAACACGCCGGGCGCGCCGGTGCGCCGCGCCTCGAAGGTCAGGTCGGCGGCCAGTCGCGCCGGATCGCAGGCGGCCAGCCCGCGCGGCGAGTCGCAGAGGCCGAGCAGGCAGCGCGCCTGCGCGGTGGGGAGCTGCAAGCGTTGCAGCGCACCGGCCGGCGTGATGCCCAGACACAGGTGGAGGACGGCAAAGCCCCGCCCCGCTGCCCGCGCCACATCGCGGCCGGTGCAGACCAAGACCAGCTCGTTTGGAGATACCATGATGATCGACTCCCTCGTGCGTGGACGGCGCGATGCCGTCCTGAACTTTTTTGGACAGACCCATGCTCCACTATATATGGCGGCGCGGGGCGCGTATACCAAGGGGGCGCGAAAAACCGGCGGGCATCGGCCGCCGGAGCAGATACAGGAGCGTATGAATGAAAAAACTGATACCCGATCACGTATTCGATTCGATCTACGACATCCCACCGGCGCTGTTCGTGCGCCACGGCGTGCGCGGCGTGCTGATCGATCTGGACGGCACGATGGCCTCGCATCGGCAGGCGCTGCCGCCCGCGCCGCTGTCGGCGTTCGTGCAGGCGCTGCGCGAGGTCGGCTTGCGCGTGCTGGTGTTCTCCAACAACAAGGAGGAGCGGGTCGCGCGGTTTTGCCGCCCGCTCGGCGTGGCGCATATCAGCCGGGCGGGCAAGCCGCGACGGGCGGGCTATCGCCGCGCGGCCGCGCAGCTCGGCCTGCCGCTGTCGCAGCTCGCGGTCGTGGGCGACCAGATCTTCACCGATGTGTTCGGCGGCAACCGCGTGGGGGCGCTGACCTGCTATGTGCAGACGATCGACCGCCGCTTTTTCTGGATCAACGTGCGCTATCAGCTCGAGCGGTATTTCATCGCGCGGGGACGGCGCCGGATGGAGGAGCGGGCGCGACATGAGTAAAGCATATTTCGGTCCGGCGGGCAATGCGGCCTCGTTCACCGCTGCGGACTACAAAAAGAGCGAGGACGCACCGGCGTGGATCGCGGCCAAGGGGCTGAACGCATTCGAGTATCAGTGCGGCCGCGGCGTGCATTGCGGGGCGGAGACCGCCCAGCGGATCGGCGCGGCGGCGCGGGCGCACGGCATCCGGATGAGCATCCACGCGCCGTATTTCATCAACCTGTCCTCCGAGGAGCACGAGCGCATGGAAAAGAACGTGGGCTATGTGCTGGAGACCGCGCGTTTGGCCGTGCCGCTGGGCGCGACGCGCATGGTGGTGCACTGCGGCGGACAGGGCAAGCTGACGCGCGAACGCGCGCTGCGCAACACGCATGAGAACGTGCGCCAGATCTTGCGGGCGCTGGACGAGGCGCATCTGACCGACTGCACGGTCTGCTTGGAGACGATGGGCAAAAAGAGCGTGCTCGGCTCGGCCGAGGAGGTGTGCGAGCTGGTCGCGGCGGACGAGCGCCTGCTGCCCTGCATCGACTTCGGCCACCTCAACTGCCGCACGAACGGCGGCATGGCGACGCGCGAACAGGTCGCGCAGCTGTTCGACCGGATGGAAAACACGATCGGTCTGGCGCGGACGCGCATCCTGCACGCGCATTTTTCCCACATCGAGTACAACGACAAGGGCGAGGTGCGCCACCTGACCTTTGCCGATACGGTCTACGGACCGGATTTCCTGCCGGTCGCGCAGGAGGCCGCGTCGCGCGGCTATGCCCCGACGTTCATCTGTGAATCCGCAGGCACGCAGGCGGAGGATGCAGTGACCATGATGGCGTTATTTGAAAAGGAGATGCAAAAATGAAAAAGGTACTGTTGATCCACGGCCCCAATCTCGATCTGACCGGCCAGCGCGAGCCGGGCATCTATGGCACGGACACGCTCGCCTCGATCAATGCCGAGGTCGTCGCCAAATGCGAGCGGCAGGGCATGGACTGCGCGGTGTTCCAGTCCAATTCGGAGGGCGCGCTGATCGATCGCATCCACGCGGCGCGGGAGGACTGCGACGCGATCATCATCAACGCGGGCGCGTATACGCATTACAGCTATGCCATCCGCGACGCGATCGCGGCGGTGCGCCTGCCCTGCGTCGAGGTGCATATGTCTAACGTGCACGCGCGGGAGGCGTTCCGCCGCGAGTCGGTGATCGGCCCGGTGTGCGCGGGCGTGATCGCGGGCTTCGGCAAGCATAGCTACCTGCTGGCGGTCGATGCCGTCAAGGCGCTGCTGGCCTAAGGAGGGCGTGATGAGACGGGATCAACTGCGGGCGCTGCTGCACCAAGCGCCCTATGACGCGATGGTGCTGACCAGCGAGATCAGTCGCCGCTACGCGACCGGCTTCCATTCGACCGCGGGCGCGGTCTATCTGTCGGCGCAGCAGGCGGTGTTTTTCACCGATTTCCGCTATACCGAGGCCGCGCAGGCCGCCATCCACGATATGACGGTGCGGGACATCGGCGGGACGAGCTATGCCGCCGCCATCAACGCGCTGATCGAGCAGGACGGCGTGCAGCGCGTCGCGCTCGAGGATCGCACGCTCACCCATGCGGACTACACCACGTGGGCGTCCGCCCTGCACGCGACGGCCATGCGCCTGGAGGACGACATCGAGCAGCTGCGCGTCTGCAAGGAGGATGACGAGGTCGGCAAGATCGTCGCCGCACAGCGCATCGCCGAGCGGGCGTTCGACGAGGTGCGCAACGACATCAAGGTGGGCGTGACCGAGCGGGAGATCGCCGCACGGCTGACCTATCTGATGCTGCACTACGGCGCGGAAAATATGTCGTTCGATCCGATCGTGGTCTCGGGCGCGAACAGCTCCAAGCCGCACGGCGTGCCGACCGACAAGCCGATCGCGGCGGGCGATCTCGTGACCATGGACTTCGGCTGCATCGTGGACGGCTATTGCTCGGACATGACGCGCACGGTCGCGGTCGGCTATGTGACCGACGAGATGCAGACCGTGTACGACACCGTGCTGAACGCCCAGCTCGCGGGCATCGCCGCCTGCAAGGCGGGCGTGAGCGGGCAGGCGGTGGACGCCGCCGCGCGGGCGGTCATCACCGAGGCGGGCTACGGCGCGGCCTTCGGCCACGGCTTTGGCCACGGCGTCGGATTGGCGATCCATGAGGCGCCCATCGCGGGGCCGCGGGGCGAACAGCCGCTGCCGGCGGGCAGCATCGTCACCGCCGAGCCGGGCATCTACCTGCCGGGGCGCTTCGGCGTGCGCATCGAGGATATGCTGTATGTGATCGAGGACGGCTGCATCGACCTGACCGAAGCGCCCAAGACGCTGTGCGTCCTGTGAGCGGCCGATCGGTCAAAAAAAACCGCCACATGGGCGGCGGGATAGACGAAAAGGGAGCGCTGCGGATCGGTCGCAGCGCTCCCTTTCGTGTCATATCATACGCGCACGGGGCTGAGCGGTCGCTTAGTCCTCGTCCTCGTCGATCTCCAGATAGTCAGCCAGATCCTTGAACAGGGCAGAGGGATCGACGTCGTCCTCGAGCACGATCTGCAGGGGCTCGTTGAGCGAAAGCAGGAACATACCGAGCAGGCTCTTGGCGTCCACCATGCCGCTCTTGCCGTGGATCCAGATGTCGAAGCCATACTTGGATACGATCTTGTTGATCTTCTGGATGTCGTCTGTATTTTTGACGCGGATAGCTCTGGTCATAATGAAACCTCCTGATGTATACCGAACGATGGGATGCTTTCTGCTATCATTATAGCATAATGGGATGGAAAAGGAAGAACTTTTTACACCGATCTACGTTTTTCATCATTTTGGAGCCGGAACTGCGGCAGGGGGCAGGGGAATTGTGCTAAATACACAAAAATGAACAGATTAGATCGTAAAAAACGTGAAAAAAGGGGCGGTGAAAGCGGCCGAACGCCAGCGCGATGCACTGACGTTCGGTGGTATTGGGGCGTGTGCGTCCCGCGCCGGTCACGGCTCGAGGCGGTTCATGTCGCGCGGGAACATGGAAGCGTCCCGCACGTTGTTCTGTCGGAGCAGCTGCATGGTCAGGCGCTCGAGCCCGATGCCCAGACCGCCATGCGGGGGCATCCCGTACTTATGCAGCATGGTGAAGGACTCGAACAGCGCCGGATCCATGCCACGGGCGTTGAGCTTGTCCAGCTGCTCCTGATAGTAGTGGATGCGCTGGCCGCCGGTGGTGATCTCCAGCCCGCGGAACAGCAGGTCGAACGACAGCGCGAGCTTGGGATCGTCGCGGTCGTCCATCGCGTAGAAGGGGCGCTTGGCCGACGGGAAGTGGGTGACGAACACGAATTCGCTGCCGTGCTCCTCCTTCGCCCACTGGCAGAGCAGCACTTCCTCGTCCGGGTTGAGGTCGTAGCGGTTCTTGGACTTGTGGCCGTACTTTTCCTCCATGATCTGCTTGGCCTCATGGAAGCGGATGGTCGGGATCTCGCCGATCGTCGGGATGTCGGCCTTGAGCAGCGCGAGCTCGTCCGCGCAGTGCGTTTTGACATAGTCCATGACCGACTTGAGCATACCGGTCTCCATCGCCATCACGTCGTACATGGAGTCGATATAGGCCATCTCGAAGTCCAGCCCGATATATTCGTTCAGGTGGCGCGAGGTGTTGTGGCGCTCGGCGCGGTAGACCGAGCCGATCTCGAACACGCGGCCGAACGCGCCCGCGAGGTACTGCTTGTGGAACTGCGGGGACTGCGCGAGAAAGGCCGGCTGGCCGAAATAGTCCAGCTTGAACATATTCGCGCCGCCCTCGGCGCCCGCGACCACGATCTTGGGCGTGTGGATGTGGGTGAAGCCCTGCGACAGCATATAGGCCGCGAAGCCGTCTGCGATCGCGCCCTGCACGCGGAAGGCCGCCTGCTTGATCGGATGGCGCAGCGTGATCGGCCGCAGCGGCAGATCGACATCGAGCGACAGCCCCATATATTTTTTGCCCAGCGGCACCGGGAGCTGCTCATACGGGCGGCCAATCACCTTGACGGCGCTGAGCACGACCTCGACCCCGTGCTCGGCGCGGGGCTCCTCGCGCACCGTGCCCGTGACCTCGAGCACCATCGCGTCCTTGATGTCTGCCCGTTTGATGTCGCCGACCGCATCGCCGATCGCGGTGCATTGGATCAGCCCGCGCTCGACGCGCATGATGACGAACGCCAGATCGGACATATCGCGCACGCGGTGCACTGTGCCGCGGAACGTGACCTCGCTGCCGACAGCGCCGCATACGCGCTCGACGGTATCGACGTACTGCTCCGCCTCATGAATCATTTGCATAATCGTTAACGCCTCTCTATATCAACAAGTTTGGATGATATGCTATTTTACCATGAAAAACGCGAACGAACAAGGTCTTTCACAGGAAAATGCGGGAAGGGACGCAAAAGCCCCCGGCAGCGGCCTGCCGGGGGAGAGAAAACAGGGCAGCGAGCGGGGGTCACGACCGGCTTTTCCGTATGGCTGCGCGGAGCAGCATCGCGGCTGTGCCGATCGCCAGATAGCCGCCGGCATACCGCAGGAAGGCTGGCTCGCCCGGGTCGAAGAGCACCCACGCGCCGAGCAGGAACGCGCCTGCGGTGAGGAGCGGCAGCATCCGGAGCGAGCGGATACGCGCACCGGCGCGGGCGCCGCACACGGCAGCGAACAGGGGATCGACGGCATAGAACAGCAGAAAGCAGATCGCCTCCTTTTCGGTCAGGGGGGAGAGAAGGACGAGCCCACCGGGGCGGCGGGCAGCGCCTCAGCGGTGCAGGCGGGCGCGGATGGCCTGCATCTCGGCGCGCCCCTCGCCCGAAACGACGATGCACACCGCGTACACGATCACACCGGTGACGACCGCGAGCGCCAGCCGCAGCAGATCGGGCAGCGGCAGCAGCGTGCAGCCATAGGCCGCCGCGCCGCACAGCAGCGCCGCGCACACGATGCGCAGCAGCGTCAGCGGGGCGACGCGGAACAGGAACCGGCGGCGCACCCGCACGCAGGTGAGCACGAAATAGGACGCGAAGGCCGCCACCGAGCCCATCGCGCCGCCGGTGAAGCCGAAGGCGCGCAGCAGCACGACGCTCGAGATCACCTTGATGACGGCCGAGAGCGCGCTGTTTTGCAGCATATGGATGGTCGATTGCTCGAGCTCATAGGCTTTGTTGGCGTATTCGGTCAGCCCCATGAACAGCATGGCCAGCGCGGTATAGGCGATGACCGGCGCACCGGCCTCATAGCCCGGCGCGAACAAAAACCGCGACAGCGGCAGCGACACCGCCGCCAGTCCGGCGACCGCGGGCACCGCGATCAGCAGATACAGCCGCACGCCCTGATCGAGCAGGGGCTTGGCCGCCGCTTTGCCGCCCTCGCGCCACGCACGCAGCACGTTGGGATAGACGCCGCGCATGACGCCGACCGACAGCATGGTGAACAAGCCGGAGGCGATCGCGTTGTTCTGCGAATAATAGGCGTACAGGATGTCCCCGTAAAAGCCGACGACCAGATATTTGTCGATCTGGTTGAGCAGCGCGACCGCGATCGACACGCCCAGCAGCGGCACGCCGAATTTGAGGAACTGCACGAGCAGCGTGCGCGAGAAAAAGCGCAGCCGCACCAGCGTCGGCAGGCCGAGGGCGAGCGCCGCGCCGATCGCCGCGACCCCATCGGCCACGACGGCGGCCGTCACGGCCGGATAGGGCAGCGGGTAGCTGGTCTGGCCGCCCACCAGCGCATACGCGACCGCCAGCTTGAGCGAGGCCGAGGCGAGCGACAGCACGATCGAGGCGCGGATCCGCCCGAGCTGGATCAGCGCCGCGTTGAGGATCTGGAACGCGGTGTAGGTGCAGAACATGAGCGCCCCGCCCAGCAGCAGGGGGTCGCGCGTCAGCGATGCGCCGAGCAGACAGCCGCCGCCGACCAGCAGACACAGCAGCAGGTAGATGGTCGAGACGGTGGAGAACAGGGCGCGGCCGCCGTCGAGCCGGGATTGCTCGCCGATATAGCGGGTCGAGGAATTGGCCATCCAGCCGGCCAGCACCAGATAGATCAGCTGCATGGTCGTGTTGGTCAGGTTGAAGGCGGTGACGGCGGGCTTGGTGAAGATGTAGGTATACAGGGAGGAGCAAACGATCACGAGCAGCCCTTCGGCCACTTTGGCGGGCAGGAACAGCATCGCGTCGCGCGTCATGGTGTTTTTAGCGGACAAGGTCGAGGCCCTCACTTTCGGTCAGATGAGTACAGTATAGCACGATATGCGCAGAAAGACAAACGACGGTTTGCGATCGGGCGGGTTTCGTGCTATACTGTCCATATCTGTCAGACTAGCCCGGAAGGAGAAAAGGACTTTGCGAGTGATGCACGTGATGGGCGGCGGCGACGTGGGCGGCGCCAAGACCCACATTATGAATATGGTGACGGGGCTGGCCGTGCGCAACGAGGTCATGCTGCTGTCCTTTCGCGCGGGGCCGTTCGCGGACGAGGCGCGGGAGCGCGGCATCGATGTGCGCGTGATCGAGCAGCTCAGTCCGTGGCGTGCGGTGCGGGAGATGCGGGCGCTGGTGGATGCGTTCCGGCCGGACATCATCCACTGCCACGGCGGCCGCGCCAACCTGATGGGCGCGCTCGTGCGCCGGTCGCGCCGGGTGCCGGTGCTGACCACCGTCCACTCGGATTATCGGCTGGATTATCTGGGCAACGCCTTCAAGCAGTACACCTTCGGCACGGCGAACGCGGTCGCGCTGCGCTTTTTGGATTTCTATCAGCCGGTGGCCGACCGCATGGCGCGCACGCTGATCGAGCGGGGGTTCGACCCCGAGCGCATCGTCAAGATCTACAACGGCATGGAGTTTCGCCGCCCGGAGGGGGCGTTCGACCGCGCGGCCTATCTGCGGCAGACCTATGGCGTGGAGGTGGCGGCGGACGAGGTGCTCTGCGGCATCGCCGCGCGGCTGACCGCGGTCAAGGACATCGCCACGACCGTGCGCGGCTTCGCCGCCGCCTTGCAGGACGCGCCGCAGCTCCGCCTGTTCATCGCGGGCGAGGGCGAGGACGAGGAGATGCTCCGCCGCCTGTGCGCCCAGCTCGGCGTGGCCGAGCGCGTCACGTTTTGCGGCTGGGTGTCGCCCATCGAGCCGTTTTTCCGCGCGATGGACATCAATCTGCTGTCCTCGGTGTCGGAGACCTTTCCGTATTCCATCCTCGAGGGCGTGTGCGCGGGCTGCGCGACGATCTGCTCGGACGTGGGCGGTATGCCCGAGCTGATCGACACGGGCGAGAACGGCTATATCTTCCCGGTGGGGGACGCGGCGCAGCTCGCCCGGTATCTGACGCGCTTGGCCAACGACGCTGCCCTGCGGCAGCGCTTCGCGCAGGCGCTGTATGAAAAGGCCGCGCGGGAATTTTCCAAGGAGCAGATGTGCCGCCGACAGGAGGCCAACTACCGCCACGTGCTGGCGCGGTTCCACCGCCCGGCCAAGGAGCGCGAGAGCATCGTCATCTGCGGGGCTTATGGCCGCGGCAACGCGGGCGACGACGCGATCCTCAAGGCGATCGTGCAGGAGATGCGGGCGCTCGACCCGGAGCGCACGATCTGCGTCATGTCCCGCCGCCCCAAGGAGACCCGGCTGATCTACCGCACGGGCGCGATCTATACGTTCAACGTGTTCTCGGTGCTGCGGCAGTTCCGCCGCGCCGCGCTCTATATCAATGGCGGCGGCACGCTCATGCAGGACGTGACCTCGACCCGGTCGATCTGGTACTATTGCTACACCCTGCGTGCGGCCAAAAAGCGCGGCTGCAAGGTGATGATGTACGGCTGCGGCATCGGGCCGATCGACCGCGCGGGCAACCGCCGCATGGCCGCCCGCACGATCGATGGCTCGGTCGATCGCATCACGCTGCGCGACACCAATTCGATGCACGAGCTGGCGCGCATGGGCGTGACCCGGCCGGACATCTGCGTGTCGGCCGATCCGACCACGATCCTCGACCCCGCGCCGCAGGAGATCGTCTCGCTCGCGCTGGCGCAGAGCGGCATCGACCCGGCGGGGCGCTATATCGGCTTCGGCCTGCGGTCGTGGAAGGGGCTGGACGAGGCGCTGCCCGCCCTCGCCGCCGCGGCCGACTATGCCTATCGGACGCACGGGCTGACGCCGGTGTTCGTGCCGATCGAGTTCCCGAGCGACCTCGCCCCGGCCGAGCGGGTGGGCGCGTTGCTCCACTGTCCGTGGCACGCGGTGCGCACCCGCCTGCCGATCGAGGTGACGATCGGCATCCTCGCCCGGATGCAGGCCGTGGTCGGCATCCGCCTGCACGCGCTGATGTTCTCGGCCGGACAGGGCGTGCCGGTCGTGGGCGTCAGCTATGACATCAAGGTAGACAGCTTCCTCCGCTCGATCGGCAGCACGACCTGCACCGCGCTGGGCACGGTGCAGACAGACGAACTGTGCCGGCTGATCGATGAGAGCCTGTCCGGTGCGCTCGATGGCACGGTGCGCCGCAACGCGACCCTGCTGCGCGAGCGCGAGCGGGAGAACGTGCGCGGAGCGGCCATCCTGCTCGGGCTGGAGCCGGATGAGAAAGCCGCTGCCGCCGATCAACAGTAAGGATGAGATGACGATGAAAAACCATGTGGTCTGTCTATCGACGACCAATTATCACCCGCTGCCCACCCGCAAGCAGAACGTGATGAGCCGTCTGCGCAACGCCGAGGTGCTGTATTTCGATCCGCCGGTGTCGATCATCGCGCCGCTCAAGGACAAAAAGACCGCGCCCTATCTGCGCCGGTATGAGCAGCCCGGCGAGCGGGTCGAAGGACATGAGAACATCACGGTCTATGCGCTGCCGCCCGTGCTGCCGTTCTTCAACAAATTCCGCTGGGTCAACCGGCTCAACCAGAAGCGGCAGGCCGCGTTCGTGCGCCAAAAGATGCGCGAGCACGGCTTCGGGGAGGAGAGCGTGCTGTGGTGCTACTCGCCCACCGCGTGCGACATCGTCGATCAGCTGCCGCACCGGGCGCTGGTGTACGACTGCGTCGATCGCCACTCGGCCTACAAGGGGCATATCGACCCCGCCGTGGTCGATCAGATGGAGCGCGAGCTGGCGCAGGCGGCCGATCAGGTGTTCGCCACGGCCGTCGGGCTGGCCGAAACGCTGGCGCAGGTCGCGCCGACCACCCGGCTGATCCCGAACGGCGCAGCCTATGAGATCTTTTCGCGCGTGCAGACCGAGGCCGGGCAGTTGCCCTGCCCGGACGACATGAAGGAGCTCCCGCATCCGGTGTTCGGCTTCGTCGGGATGTTGCAGGAGTGCATCGACTATGCGCTGATCGAAAAGCTGGCCAAGGCGCGGCCGGACGCGACGATCTTTCTGATCGGGCGCACGCTGCCCGGCGTCGATCTGACGCCGCTGCGGCAGTATCCCAACATCGTGTTCCATGATCTGGTGCCGCAGACCGCGCTGCCCGCCTACCTGGCGCAGATGGACGTGTGTCTGAACGTGTTCCGCACGGGGGCGCTCAGCCGGGACGTGTCGCCGCTCAAGTTCTACGAATACCTCGCCACCGGCAAGCCGATCGTCTCGACGCGCGAGCCCTTGCAGGTGGAGAATTTCGCCGATGTGGTGTATATCGCACGCGCGGAGGCGGACTTCCTCGCCCTGTGCGACCGCGCCGCCGCCGAGCACGACCCCCAGAAAACGGCGCAGCGGCTGGCCTATGGGGCGCAGTGCTCATGGAGCGAGCGGGTGCACCAGATCGAGGCCGTGCTGTATGCCAAGGGCGTTCTGCACGAAAGCTGACGCGGGCGGACGGCTTCTTTGGGCATTTACACGAATCACGAAAAAAACAGGTAAAATGCTTGCAATAAATGACCGATCTGGATAGAATAAATATATCTTCACCGATCGAATGGAGAAAGAGGTGGGCGTATGACCGGCAGCGTGTTCCTGCACCAGATAGCACGATCTATCCGTACAAAGGTCGTTGTACTCGGGCATTCGTGCACGTTCCGGGGCATCGGTGCAGCCAAATAGCAAAAGCAAGGACACGGGCATACCCGTGTCCTCATTTATTTTGTGGTGCGAAAGCACCGAGACCGCAGAATGGAGGACATGGTCGTGACAGAGGACGAGATCAGACAGATCATCGAGCAGGACGGCAGCAAGTCCGGCAAGATGGTCGCGCTGTACGATAAGGGGATGGAGGTCGGCGCGATCGCGAAGCTGCTGGACGTGCGCTACAACTTCGTCTACAACGTCGTGAGCAAGCATTGCAAGAAAACAGGGCGGTCGATGCGGCTGACCAAGCGCGCCCGGTCGGCCGGACGGTCGGCGGCAGGCCCCAAAAAGGTGCTGGTCGTCATGGGGTCGGACAGCGATCTCAAGGTGATGGAGCGGTGCATCGACCGCCTCAAGGACTTCGGCATCCCCACCGAGGTGCGGATCTGCTCGGCGCACCGCACGCCGGTGGCCGCGGAGCAGCTGGCCAAGGGCGCAGCGCGCGCGGGCTTCGGCGTGATCATCGCGGCGGCGGGCAAGGCGGCGCATCTGGGCGGCGTGCTCGCGGCGCATACCACCTTGCCGGTGATCGGCGTGCCCATGGGCACGAGCGTCATGGGCGGCATGGACAGCCTGCTGTCCATCGTGCAGATGCCCAAGGGCATCCCGGTGGCGACCGTGGCGATCGACGGCGCGGAAAACGCGGCGATCTTGGCGGCGCAGATGCTCGCCCTGTCGGACGAGCAGCTGGCTGACCGGCTGCAACAGCACAAGGCCGCGATGGAGCGCGAGGTGCTGGCCAAGGACGAGACGATCCGCGCACAGTTCGCCTGACCGGCGCAGCGGGGCGCATCTGACTATCATCCGATCCAACAGGCACAGATCCAACATCATATTGGGAGGGCATGGACATGGAAAAGAAAGAACAGCTATACGAGGGCAAGGCCAAAAAGGTGTTCGCGACCGACGACCCGACGCTGGTGATCGTGGACTACAAGGATGACGCGACCGCGTTCAACGGGGAAAAGCGGGGCACCATCGCGGGCAAGGGCGTGATCAACAACGTGATGAGCGACCATATGTTCCAGCTGCTCGAGCAGCAGGGCGTGCCGACCCATTTCGTCCGGCAGCTCTCCGACCGCGAGACGCTGGTCAAAAAGGTGGCGATCGTGCCGCTCGAGGTGATCGTGCGCAACATCTCCGCCGGTTCCTTCTCCAAGCGCTACGGCGTGCGCGAGGGCATCGTGTTCGACGCGCCGACCTTCGAGCTGTCCTATAAGAACGACGACCTCGGCGATCCGCTGCTCAACGACGATCACGCGGTCGCGCTGGGGCTGGCCACCCGCGCCGAGCTCGCGCAGATCCGGGACATGGCGCTGCGGGTGGATGCGGTCATGCAGCGGTATTTCGATACGCTGGGCGTCACCCTCGTGGACTTCAAGCTGGAGTTCGGCAAGACCGCCGACGGCACGATCGTGCTGGCGGACGAGATCAGCCCGGACACCTGCCGCCTGTGGGACAAGGCCACCGGCGAAAAGCTGGATAAGGATCGCTTCCGCCGCGATCTGGGCGGGGTCGAGCAGGCCTATCAGGAGATCATGAAGCGCATCATGGGGCAGGGAGAGACGACCGACAGGGAGAAGTAAGGAAAAGATCATGAGATACAAGATCGCAAAACGGACCGCGCTGCCATTCGATAAGGTGCATGAGGAATGTGGCGTGTTCGGCATCGCCGCGCCGCCGGGCAAGCAGATCGCGGCCGCGCACGAGGCCTATGTCGCGCTGTTCGCGCTCCAGCACCGGGGACAGGAGGCGGCGGGCATCGCGGTCAACGACCGCGGCGTGATCCACTGCTATAAGGACGTGGGGCTGGTCAGTCAGGTGTTCGATCAGCAGATATTGGATCGACTGCCCGGCACGATGGCGGTCGGCCACGTCCGCTATTCGACCACGGGGCGGCAGTCGCGCGAGAACGCGCAGCCGATCGCGATCACCCACATCAAGGGCAATCTGGCGGTCGCGCACAACGGCAATCTGGTCAACGCGGGCGAGCTGCGCCGCCGGATCGAGATGAACGGCGGCATCTTCCGCTCGTCGAACGACACCGAGGTGCTGGTCTATACCATCGTCAACGAGCGCCTCAAGTGCGGCAGCATCGAGCAGGCGGTCGCCAACACCATGCGCGTGATCGAGGGGGCGTATTCGCTCGTGGTGATGAGCCCGCGCAAGCTGATCGCCGCCCGCGACCCGCACGGCTTCCGGCCGCTGTGCATCGGCCTGCTGGATGGGTGCTATGTGTTCGCCTCCGAGACCTGTGCGCTCGATGCGCTGGGCGCGGAGTTCCTGCGCGATGTCGAGCCGGGCGAGGTGTGCGTGGTCGAGGACGGTCAGCTCCGCTCGCTGCACGGCGGCGTGCGGTGCGAAACGGCGGCGTGCGTGTTCGAGTATATCTATTTCGCCCGTCCGGATTCGGTGATCGACGGCGCGAGCGTCGAGCTCGCCCGGCAGGAGGCCGGCAAGTACCTGTCGATCGAGCACCCGGTCGGCGCGGACGTGGTGATCGGCGTGCCCGATTCCGGCATCCCCGCCGCGATCGGCTATGCCAAGTTTTCGGGCATCCCCTATGGCATCGGCCTGATCAAGAACCGCTATATCGCGCGGACGTTCATCCAGCCCGGACAGGACAGGCGCGAGCGCTCGGTGCGGCTCAAGCTCAATGCGCTGCGCACCGCGATCGAGGGCAAGCGCGTCATCATGGTGGACGATTCGATCGTCCGCGGCACGACCTGCGCGCGGCTGGTAAAGCTTTTGCGCGACGCGGGCGCGGCCGAGGTGCATATGCGGATCTCGTCGCCGCCCTTCCGCCATCCCTGCTTTTTCGGCACGGACATCCCCGAGCGCAGCCAGCTGCTGGCGCATGGACGCACGGTGGAGGAGATGCGGGCGATCATCGGGGTGGACAGTCTGGGCTTTTTGTCGCTCGAGGCCGCGCGCAAGATCGCGCTCGGCTGCAAGCTGGGCTTTTGCGACGCCTGTTTTTCGGGCGAATACCCGGTCAAGGTGCCGGAGCAGGCGGAAAAGAATATGTTCGAGACCGAGATCCCGCTCGCGGGCGAGGGGGATGCGGACGATCGGAAAGAGAGGGCGTGTAACGATGAATGAAAGCCGTTCGGAAAGCTATAAGGCGGCCGGCGTCGATGTGACCGCCGGGTATGAGGCGGTCAAGCTGATGAAGCCGATGGTCGAATCGACCTTCACCAAGGGCGTGCTGGGCACGCTCGGCGGCTTTGGCGGGCTGTTCCGCCCGGATCTCAAGGGCATGGCCGATCCCATCTTGGTATCGGGCACCGATGGCGTGGGCACCAAGCTCAAGCTGGCCTTTTTGATGGACAAGCACGACACGGTCGGCATCGACTGCGTGGCGATGTGCGTCAACGACATCGCCTGCTGCGGCGCACAGCCGCTGTTCTTCCTCGATTATATCGCGGTGGGCAAGAATCACCCGGCCAAGGTCGCGCAGATGGTCGCCGGTATCGCAGAGGGCTGCCGACAGGCGGGCTGTGCGCTGATCGGCGGCGAGACCGCCGAGATGCCCGGCTTTTATCCGGAAGATGAGTATGACATGGCGGGCTTCGCGGTCGGCCTGGTCGATCGGGAGCGGATGATCGACGGCACATCGATCCGTCCGGGCGACGCGCTGATCGGCGTGGCGTCCTCGGGCGTGCACTCCAACGGCTATTCGCTGGTGCGCAAGACGCTGGGCATCAACGAGAAGGCGGTGCGCCGCTATATCGATGCGTTCGGCAAGACATTGGGTGAGGAGCTGCTCACGCCGACCAAGATCTATGTCAAGGCGATCGCGTCGCTGATGGGCAAGGTCGAGGTCAAGGGCATCAGCCACATCACGGGCGGCGGTTTTTACGAAAACGTGCCGCGGATGCTGCCTGAGGGGATCTGCGCGACGATCGAAAAAAAGGCCATGCCCGTGCCGCCGGTGTTCGAGCTGATCGCCAAGACGGGCGACATCCCGGAGCGCGATATGTACAACACCTTCAACATGGGCGCGGGGCTGGTGCTCGCGGTCGCGGCTGAGGATGCGTCCCGCGCGGTCGCGGCGATCGCGGCGGCCGGTGAGCAGGCGTATATCATCGGCGAGTGCGTCGCCGGGGACAAGGGCGTGGTGCTCGTTTGACCGCGCACGAGAGCGGGAGGATCGATATGACCAACATCGCAGTTTTGGTTTCGGGCGGCGGCACCAATTTGCAGGCGCTGATCGATGCGCAGCAGGCCGGACAGATCGAGGAAGGGCGGATCGCGCTGGTGATCTCGTCCACGCCGCGAGCCTATGCGCTCGAACGCGCGGCCAAGGCGGGCATCCCGACCGCCGTGCTGCAGCGCAGCGCATTCCCCACGCCGCAGGCCTATGCAGAGGCGCTCGATGCGCTGCTGCGCGAGCGGGCGATCGGGCTGGTCGTGCTGGCGGGGTTTTTGACCGTGCTGCCCGCGCGCTTTTGCCGCGCATGGGAAGGGCGGATCATCAACGTCCATCCGTCGCTGATCCCGGCGTTTTGCGGGGAGGGATACTACGGTCTGCGCGTGCATGAGGCCGCGCTGGCCAAGGGCGTCAAGGTGACGGGCGCGACCGTGCACTTCGTATCCGAGGTGGTGGACGGCGGCGCGATCATCGCGCAGCAGGCCGTGCCGGTCGAGCCGGACGACACGCCGGAGACCTTGCAGCGCCGCGTGATGGAGCAGGCCGAATGGAAGCTGCTGCCGCAGGCCGTTTCCGACTTTTGCGCGGGGCGGCTGTCCGTGCAGGGCGCAAGGGTCATGAGAAAATGAAAGGAGTGTTCACGATATGAGCAAAAATGTGTTCGACATCAGCAACGAGCTGCAAAGCAATGCGTATCCGGGGCGCGGCATCATCTTTGGCCGCACGCCGGACGATAAACGAAACGTGGTCGCCTATTTCATCATGGGGCGCTCGGAGAACAGCCGCGCCCGCGTTTTCGTCGAGACCGAGGACGGCATCCGCACGCAGGCCTATGATCCGGCCAAGCTGACCGACCCCTCGCTCGTCATCTATCACTCGGTGCGGCAGTGCGGCGGCAAGCTGGTCGTCACCAACGGCGACCAGACCGATACGATCTGCGACTTCCTGCGCGACGGCAAGAGCTACATCGACGCGCTGCGCACCCGCCAGTTCGAGCCCGATCCCCCCAACTATACGGCGCGGATCTCGGGCGTCATCAACGAGGACGGCTCGTACAGCCTGTCCATCCTCAAGAATTTCACCTCCGACCGCACGGCGAACAAGCGCTTTTTCTATGAATATGATAAGCCGGTGGCCGGTCTGGGGCATTTCCTCCATACCTACCAGTGCGACGGCGATCCGTTGCCCCCGTTCCGCGGCGAGCCCAAGTGCATCCGCATCGAAAAGCCGATCGAGGCGTTCACCGATATGCTGTGGGACAGCATGAACGAGCAGAACAAGGTCGCGCTGTTCGTGCGCTACATCGATCTGGCGACAGGGACGTATCAGCAGCAGATCCGCAATAAGCACGAGGAGGGCGAGCAGGGATGAACGAGCTGGCACTCAAATACGGCTGCAACCCCAACCAGAAGCCCGCGCGCATCTTCATGACCGAGGGCGAGCTGCCGATCGCCGTGCTGGGCGACAAGCCGGGCTACATCAACTTTTGCGATGCCTTCAATTCGTGGCAGCTGGTCAAGGCGCTCAAGCAGGCGACCGGCCTGCCGGCGGCGGCGTCGTTCAAGCACGTGTCGCCGGCCGGCGCAGCGCTCGGCAAGCCGCTGACCGAGGTGGAAAAGCAGATCTACTTCGTCGAGGCCGATCACGCGCTGTCGCCGATCGCGTGCGCCTATATCCGCGCCCGCGGCGCCGACCGCCTGTGCTCCTATGGCGATTGGGCGGCGCTGTCGGACATCTGCGATGCGGATACCGCCCGGTATCTCGCCAAAGAGGTGTCGGACGGCATCATCGCGCCGGGCTATACCGACGAAGCGCTGCAGATCCTCCGGACCAAGCGCAAGGGCAACTACAACATCGTGCAGATCGACCCGGCCTATACGCCCAAGCCGCTCGAACAGCGCGACATCTTCGGCATCCGCTTCGAGCAGGGCTACAACGACTATGCGATCGACGCCAGTCTGCTGACCAACATCGTCACCGACAACAAGGAGCTGCCCGAAAGCGCCAAGCACGATATGATCTTGGCGCTCATCACGCTCAAATACACCCAGTCCAACTCGGTGTGCTATGTCAAGGACGGCATGACCATCGGCGTGGGCGCAGGCCAGCAGAGCCGCATCCACTGCACCCGTCTGGCGGGCGATAAGGCGGACAACTGGTTCCTGCGGCAGCATCCCAAGGTGCGCGGCTTGCAGTTCGTGGACGGCATCCGCCGCCCCGACCGCGACAACGCGATCGATGTCTATCTGTCCGACGAGTATGAGGACATCTTGGCGGACGGCGTGTGGCAGAACACCTTCCGGGTGCGCCCCGCGGTGCTGACCGCCGCGGAGAAAAAGGAATGGATCGCGCAGAACACCGGCGTGACCGTCGGCTCGGATGCGTTTTTCCCGTTCGGGGACAACGTCGAGCGCGCACGCAAGTCGGGCGTGCAGTACATCGTGCAGCCGGGCGGCTCGATCCGCGACGATAACGTGATCGAAACGGCCAACAAATACGGCATCGTCATGGCGTTCACCGGGATGCGCCTGTTCCATCATTGAGCGGGCAAGAGCAGAGCCCGCTCAAGCTGCTGCGCGGGCATTATGCCTATCAGGCGATCGCGGGCGCGTTGGTGCTCCGGCTGGCCGTGCCCGATAACTGGATGCTCCAGATCGTCGCCTTCGCGCTGCTGGCCGGGGGCGCACTGTCGTTGCAGCAGGCGTCGCGCTGGTTCCTGCGGGCATCGATCGCGGCCGATGTGTGCATCGGCTTCGCGCTGCTCACCGGTGCGCCGGTGCTGCCGCCCAGCCTGCTGCGCATCGCGCTCGAGTATGCGGCGCTCGTGCCGCTGCTGCTCGCGGGCTGTATGCTGCTGCTGGGGTATCGGGAGCAGTCCCGCGCGCTCGGGCGCAGCACCGCGCCCGAGTGGATCGGCTTGGTCGTGTGGAGCGCGGGCTACATCCTCGCGCTGCTGATCGCGCCCGGCTGGCTGAACGATAGGGCGCTCGCGCTGGCCGTGACGCTCGCCAACACGCTGACGGTCGCCGGGCTGATCGCGCTGCTGCTGGACACGTTCCGCGCACAGAAGGGATATATCCGAATGGAGGGAGACAGACCATGAAGGTATTGGTGATCGGCGGCGGCGGCCGCGAGCACGCCATCGTGCATACATTGCGCAAAAGCCCCAAGGTGGAGCACATCTGGTGCGCACCGGGCAACGGCGGCATCGCGCAGGAGGCCGAATGTGTGGACATCAAGGCCACGGACATCGACGGCGTGCTGGCCTTCGCCAAGGCCGCGCAGCCCGATCTGGTGGTGGTCGCGCCGGACGACCCGCTGGCGCTCGGCATGGTGGACGCGCTCGAGGACGCGGGGATCCGCGCCTTCGGCCCGCGCAAGGACGCGGCGCTCATCGAGGGCAGCAAGTCGTTCGCCAAGGAGCTGATGCGCAAATACGGCATCCCGACCGCAGACTATGCGGTGTTCGAGGATTCGGCGGCGGCGATCGACTACATCAAGGCGCAGGGCGCGCCGATCGTGGTCAAGGCGGACGGTCTGGCGCTCGGCAAGGGCGTGACGGTCGCCATGACCGAGGAGGAGGCGATCGCGGCGGTCAAGGACGCGATCGACGGCGGCGCGTTCGGTGGCGCGGGCGCACGGGTGGTGATCGAGCAATATCTGACAGGGCCGGAGGTATCCGTGCTGGCCTTCGTGGACGGCGTGCACCTCAAGACCATGCCCTCGGCGCAAGATCACAAGCGTGCCTATGACCACGACGAAGGCCCCAACACGGGCGGCATGGGGGCGTTCTCGCCCTCGCGGTATTACGCGGACACGATCGAGCAGGTGTGCATGGAGACCATCTTCCAGCCCACCGTCGCGGCGATGGCCAAGGAGGGGCGGCCGTTCAAGGGCGTGCTGTATTTCGGCCTGATGCTGACCCCCAAGGGGCCGCGCGTGATCGAGTACAACGCCCGCTTCGGCGACCCCGAGACGCAGGCCGTGCTCTCCCGCCTCCAGACCGACCTGATCGACATCTTCGAGGCGGTCATCGACGGCAAGCTGGACGAGATCGCGATCAGCTGGTCGCACGATGCCGCGTGCTGCGTGTGCATGGCCTCGGGCGGGTATCCCAAGGCATATGAAAAGGGCAAGGTGATCGAGGGGCTGGACGATGTGACCGATTCGTTCGTGTTCCACGCGGGCACGGCGGTCAAAGACGGCGCGTTCGTCACCAATGGCGGCCGCGTGCTCGGCGTGACGGCCACCGCCCCCACGCTGCCCGCGGCGATCGAGCGCGCCTATGCCGACGTGCGCAAGATCCGCTTCGATCAGGCGCACTACCGCACCGACATCGGCATCAAGTAAGCAACGAACTGGGCGCACGTGCGCCATCTGAGAAAGGATCACATGAAAACAGAACAACAAGAACAGATCTTAGGCTGTATGGCCGATGTGCTGACCCAAAACGGATTTCGCGCCGAGGTGATGCGCAAGGAGGGCGCGCCCACGCTGCTGCACTGCGAGGCGATGCGGCAGGGCAAGGTCGCCAAGGATGTGGTGGTCGAGTGCTGCTTCATCCCGATGCAGCTCCCGGCGGAGGACATGGGGCTGCTGCAATTTTTCATCACCCTGTTCCAAGGCGCACCGGAGGGGAACGAGCATCAGCTCATCCGTGCGTGTGCTTACTGCAACGATTATTGCGCGTTGGGCGCGTTCGGCTTTTTCGAGCAGGCGGGACAGCTCTATCTCAAGCATAACACGCTGGTAGACGGCTCGCTCGCGCTGGAAAAGCTGATCCCGTTCGTCGCGGACAACATCTCGGTGCTGCTGGCGGCGGTCAGCCGTTTCATCGACGGGCTGGCCGAGGTCGCTTATGCGGGCATGACGCTCCAAGCGGTGATCGAGCAAGGGCTCTTCCCCAAGCTGGGATAGCGCCCGGCGGCAAGGGCGTTGAGTCGAGCGACTTAACGCCCTTTTTGCTTGCAAAGTCGGGACGATCTTGCTATGATAGGGGAAAAAGGAGGCGGTGGAGATGGGCGATGGACTGGACGGGATCTGGCGGCCGATCTATCGGGAGCTGCAGATCTACTGGCTGGTGACGCTGGCCGGAACGGTGCTGTCCTGCCTTGGCGATCATATCGTGCTGGCGGTGATCAGCATCGCGCTGTCCGCGGTCAAGGCCTATCAGGTGTATGCGCTGCGTGCCGTGTCGGATGGCATGGATCGCGCGTGGCGCGTGCTGCTGATCAGCCTCGTGCTGACGTTCGGCGGCCTGCTGCTGGCGGTGCTCGCGGCCGGGTCGGTGCTCGGTGCGCTGCTGCTGGTGGTGTCGTTCGCGGGCGTGATCGTTTTGCTCGTGGCGGACTACTTCTTTTTCACCGGGCTGGATGAGCTGGTGGGGCTGCGCGGCTATGCCTATCCCGCCGGGCGGATCCGGTGGTGCTTCTGGCTGTCGCTCATCGGCGCGGTCGTGGCCGGGGCGGCGGATGGTGTGCTCGGTATCGGCAGCGTGGTCGGGCTGGCGATCCAGGCGGCGATCCTGTACCTGCTGTGGCAGTATTTGCAGGCGGTCAAGCAGAGCGAGCAAGGCGCGTGACGGCTGTTTTTTTGAGAGATGTCCCTTCGGGGGCATCTTTTTTCGTGCGGTGGGCAAAAAGTCGTCCGAAAAAATGAACCGCAGGCCTGAAGTGCCCCCAAAAAGTTAGACAAAAATTCACGCTAAAAATCGTTCAAGCTA
>JAUNJI010000065.1 GCA_030533295.1 Eubacteriales bacterium | reverse complement strand
GCAGTTCCTTTTGCTCTGGACGGTTTCGGTGATACCCTTATCAGGCCGGAGCATTCGTGCAGCTCCCTTTTTCGTTTCCTTCGCCGCGCTCAGACCGGCTGCGCGGGCAGCGCGTCCCGACTGACCAGCTCCTCCAGCGTGACCGAATCCACATACTGGTCGATCGCCGCCTTCAGTCCCTGCCAAAAGCCCAGCGTGGCGCAATCGGCAGCGCGTGCGCAGCGCACCGGCTCGTTCTCCAGACAGGCGACCGGCGCGAGCGAGCCCTCGGTGATGCGCAGGATGTCCCCCACCGTGTAGGTGGACGGGTGTCTGGCCAGCTGATAGCCGCCCTGCGCGCCGCGCGTCGAGATGACGAAGCCCGCCCGCGCGAGCTGCACCACGATCTGCTCCAGATATTTCGCCGAGATCTCCTGCCGCTTGGAAATATCGCGCAGCGGGATGTACCCGGCGGTATCTTGCTGCGCCAGATCGATCATCAAACGGAGCGCATACCTTCCCTTCGTCGAGATCTTCATGAGCAACACTCCTTTTCCACCATTATGCCATAAACACGCGCCCTTTGCAAGCGTGGGCGCACAGCGGCGGCCGATCAGTCCCCTTGCAGGTCGCGGATCACGCCTTGGATGTGCTGCTGCGCCTGCTCGACCTCCCACTGGAGCTCGGTGGCCGACATCCGCTCGGCGCCGTGGCCGAGGATGATCATCTGCTCCATCCCATCCGAGGTGGCGACGCGCACCCGATGCTTGCGGGACAGGTCATAGGATGCCTGCTCGATGTACATATCCGCCGTTTCGGCCTCCTTGGTGTACACCACGTGCAGCCCATGCCGCTTTTCGATCGATCCCGTGCCGCCCTTGACCTTGTATGCGTCGAACACCACGATCAGGTGGCACTTGCGCACAGCCTGATAGTCGCTCAGCTGGTCGATGAGCGCCTCGCGTGCGGCGTCGATGTCTCCGGCCGCGATCGCACGCAGCTCGTCCCACGCGAAAATGATGTTATAGCCGTCCACCAGCAGATAGTCGTCTGCGCGGACGCGGGTCACGTAGAGCTGCTCGAGCGTGGCTGCCTTTTTGCGGCTCTGCCGGAAGGCCTCGAAGCCGCGGTCACGGATCGGACCGTAGGTGCGCTCGAACAGCGCGCGCAGCTCCTGCTCGTCTGCCTGCGTGGCCGCTGCGCCGCCCGCCGGGCGGGATGCCGACGGCACCGACTCGTCCACCGTGTCGGCCGCCAGCCGGATGCCGCTGTCCACGTGCGCGTGGGCGCGTACCGCGTCCCATTTGACCGTATGCCCCGCGCCATGCGAACAAAACACCGAATCCGCCGGGTTTTCTGTATCGTGCTCTGCGTCGTAGCCGATCGCCGCCAGCACCGCAGCGGCGTCCTGACAGGGCGCATAGCCCGCCGCCGTGCAGGACAGGCGGCCGCGCCCCTTGGTATAGGCGGCGACCTCTGTCCAGTAGCCGCGCATCGCGGCCACCGGCGCTGTGCCGGTCAGCAGCGTGCCCTCCGCCTGCGGCGCAGGCGGGTCGAACGCGCCGCCCATGCGCTGGATGTCGGCCAGCGCACGCCCCACCCGATCGTCCGGCACGAGCAGCCGGAAGGCGTAGATCGGCTCGAGCAGCACGCTCTCGGCCTGCATCAGGCCGTTGCGCACCGCACGATAGGTCGCCTCGCGGAAGTCGCCGCCCTCGGTGTGCTTGAGGTGCGCCCGACCCGCGACCAGCGTGAGCTTGACATCGGTCAGCGGTGCGCCCGCCAGCACGCCCACATGGGTCTTTTCCGCCAGATGGGTCAGGATCAGGCGCTGCCAGTTGACATCGAGCGTGTCCGCCGGACAGTCCGCCGCCAACTGCACGCCGCTGCCCCGCTCGCCCGGCTCGAGCAGCAGATGCACCTCCGCATAGTGGCGCAGCGGCTCGAAATGGCCGATGCCGATCGCCGGCGCAGCGATCGTCTCCTTGTAGACGATACCGCCCTCGTCGAAGTCCACGTGCGTCCCGAAACGGTCGGCGATCGACCGCGCCAGGATCTCGAGCTGCACTTCGCCCATCAGCTCGACATGGAGGTCGCCCAGCGTGCTGTCCCACGTCACGCGGAGCTGCGGATCCTCCTCCTCGAGCTGGCGCAGCTGCGCGAGCATGGTGTGCGCGTCGCAGTCTGCGGGCAGCAGGACGCGATAACGGAGCACCGGCTCGAGCACAGGCGACAGCGTGCCCATCACCTGCCCCAGCCCCATGCCCGGCCGGGTGTGCGTCAGCCCGGTGGCCGCGACCACCATGCCCGGCTCGGCGCAGTCGATCGTGCGGTAGCGTTCGCCGGAATAGAGGCGGAGCTGGTTGACTTTTTCCTGCCAGCCGCCGTCCTCTGTCCCGCTGAGCGGATCGCGCACGCGCAGCGAGCCGCCCGTGATCTTGAGATAGGATAGGCGGTCGTTCTGCGCGTCCCGCGCGATCTTGAACACACGCGCACCGAACGCCTCGCTGCACGGCGGCGACTGGGTCAGCCGGTCGAGCCCGTCCAGCAGGACATCCACGCCCTCCAGCCGGAGCGCTGCGCCGAAATAGCACGGGAACGCCTTGCGGGCGGCGACCAGCGCCGCCGTATCGGCGTCCGCCACGCGCCCCTCGGCCAGATAGCGGTCGAGCAGCACCTCGTCGCACATCGCCAGCTCCTCGTCCGCGCCGGGCGCGGACAGGTCGATGCAGCCGCTGCCCAGCTTGGTCTTGATCTCGGCCAGCCGCGCTGCGCGGTCGGCACCGGCCAGATCCATCTTATTGATGAACAAAAAGACCGGGATCTGATACCGCGCGAGCAGCCGCCACAGCGTTTCCGTATGCGCCTGCACGCCGTCCGTGCCGCTGATGACCAGCACCGCATAGTCCAGCACCTGCAAGGTGCGCTCCATCTCGGCCGAGAAGTCCACGTGGCCGGGCGTGTCGAGCAGCGTCACCTCGGTATGCGGCAGCGAGAACAGCGCCTGCTTGGAAAAGATCGTGACGCCGCGCTCCCGCTCGAGCGCGAAGGTATCCAAAAAAGCGTCCTGATGATCGACGCGACCCAGCTTTTTGAGCGCGCCTGCCTGATACAGCAGCGCCTCGGAGAGCGTGGTCTTGCCCGCGTCCACATGGGCAAGCACGCCAATGACGATTCGTTTCATAGCTTCCTTCTTCGTTGCACAGTTCGTTACAGTTTCGCAAGATCTCCGTTCGGATACGAGCTGCACGCCCGACACATGGCCGAACGCGCCCGCTCCCGCCTCTCCGGTGCGAGAGCAGCCCGCCGAAAGGACTTCGGCGGGCTGGTGGCTATCATTTCTCGGGCTCGGTCATGACCTCCTTGAAGGAGGCGGCCAGCCCAGCCAAGCTCTGGATCTCGCTGGGGATGATGATCTTGGTGGCCTTGCCATCGGCTGCGGCGCTGAACGCCTCGAGCGACTTCAGCCGGATGACCTGATCGCTCGGCGCGGCGCTGTTGAGCAGCGCGATCGAGTCGGCCAGCGCCTTTTGCACGGTCAGCAGCGCCTCGGCCTCGCCCTCGGCCTCCTTGATCTTGGCCAGACGGCTGGCCTCGGCTGCCAGCACCGTGGCCTCCTTTTCGCCCTCCGCCACGAGGATGGCGGACTGCTTCTTGCCCTCCGCCACGAGGATCGACTCGCGGCGCTCGCGCTCGGCCTTCATCTGCTTTTCCATCGATTCCTGGATCGCCGCAGGCGGGATGATGTTCTTCAGCTCGACGCGGTTGACCTTGATGCCCCACGCATCGGTCGCCTCGTCCAGGATCGAACGCATCTTGGTGTTGATGATGTCGCGGCTGGTCAGCGTCTGATCGAGCTCCAGATCGCCGATGATGTTGCGCAGCGTGGTGGCGGTCAGGTTCTCGATCGCGGCCATCGGGCTCTCGATCCCGTAGGTGAACAGCTTCGGATCGGTGATCTGGAAATACACGACCGTGTCGATCTGCATCGTGACGTTATCCTTGGTGATCACAGGCTGCGGCGGGAAGTCCACGACCTGCTCCTTGAGCGTGACGCGGCGCGCCACGCGCTCGAACAGCGGTACCTTGAAGTGCAATCCGGTGCTCCACGTGCATTTGTAGGTGCCCAGCCGCTCGACGATATACGCCTTGGCCTGCGGCACGACGACGATGTTGCTCGCGAGGAAGGCGATCAGCAGGATCGCCAAGATGATCCATAGGATCGGTGCTAAAAACGGCATATGCGCTCTCCTTTGCTCCGTTAGGTTGGTTCTACGATGGCCTTGACACCGCGGATCGCGACGACCCGCACGGTCGCCCCGGCGGGGATCGGGGCATCGTCCGCGCTGCGTGCGCTCCATACCGCGCCGAGCACCTTGACCGCGCCGGTCTCACGGATGTTGTCGATCGCCTCGAGCACGACCGCCGTCTCGCCGATGATGCGGTCGGCATTGGTCGGTTCGTTCTTGGTGCGCAGGAATCGGCGGCAGAGCGGCCGCACCAGCGCCAGCAGCACAGCCGAGAACAGCACGAACAGCACCAGCTGTGTCGGCACGCGCAGGCCGATGCTCGCGGCGATGAGCGCGGCCACGCCGCCCACGGCGAACCAGATCGCAGCCAGATCGAGCGAGACAGCCTCGACCACCACGCAGACGATGATCACAGCCACCCAGACGTAGAGGCTGTCGATACCGAACAACATAAAAACGATCCCCTCCTTTTCTTTTAGTATATCATGCGGCTATGCAGATGTACAGCAAAACCGTCGCTGCCTGCACGGCGCATCCAGCCATTTCCGCGCCGCTCCTGCACGCACACAGACGCTCTGCCGCTTTGCGGCCGGGCGCACGCGCCCCGCTCATTTTTGCAGGAACACGACGTGCGGATAGGCCGGGCGGATGCCCTCCCGCTCGTAGATCGCCTTGATCGACTCCTGCACGTCGCATTTGAGGCCAAAGGCCGTGCCGTTGTCCTTCGCCCAGATCGACGCACGCAGCGTGACCGAGCGCTCGGTCAATCCGAGCACGAGCACCGTCACCGCAGGGTCGCCCGCCGCCTTTTGCTCGGGCGTGCGCATATCGAGATAGTCCGGGTGCCGGGCGATCTCCTGCGCCAGCAGCGCCTTGGCACGCGCGATGTCCGCATCGTAACCGATGTTGATCTCGAGGAAGGTGCACACCTTGCTATCGGCATAGTCTGCGTTCTCGACGATCGAACTATTCATCTGCGCGTTCGGGACGATCACGCGCTTGTTCTCCCACGTGCGGATGACCGTGTGGTGCAGGGTGATCTCCTCGATCACGCCCGATACGTCGTTTTCGATATAGCGCACCACGTCGCCGATCTGGAACGGCTTGAACGCCAAGATCATCATGCCGCTGACGATGCTGCCCAGCGCCTCCTGCGCCGCCAAGCCGCCGACCACCGCGAGCACGCCGCCCGCAGCCATCAGCTTGTTCATACCGGCGGCCAGCGGCGGGATATTGCTGACCACGACCGCGAAAGCGGCGAAATAGAGGCCGCCCACCGCCAGATAGCGCAGATAGGAGAACGCCGCCGCGCTCGGATCGCCCCGCGCGGTCATTTTATCGACTTTGCGCTTGAAAAAGCGGTTGACCGTGCGCACGAGCGCGGCCGTCACCAAAACGATCACGGCGACGAACAGCAGCGTCAGCGCGATCTGTCCGTACCACGCCTTGGAGAACGCATCCAGCCAATCCAAGAACGACTCCGACACGACCTCCTGCACCACGGCCTCTACCGTTTCGTCCATCGCCTGTAAGGTCTTTTCATCCATGCTATCGACCCTTGCGCCTTAGTATGCGATGCCCCAAACGACCATCTTGCTGGCCGGCTTGCCGCACACCGGGCAAACGTCCCCGATATGCTCCTGCTCGAACGGCATACAGCGGCTGGGCATGCCGGTCTCCTCCTTGATCTTTTCCTCGCAGGCGCGGTCGCCGCACCACATGGACTTGATAAAGCCGGTATGCTGCTGGAGGATGGCCTTCATCTCCTCCAAGCTCTGGGCGGTGTAGGTGTGCTCCTCGCGGTTGCGCAGCGCCTTCTCATACAGCGCCTGCTGGATCTGCTCGAGCAGCGCGGGCACGGTCGCCGCCAGCTCCTCGAACCTCACGACCGTTTTTTCGCGGGTATCGCGGCGCACGAGCACGCACTGGCCCTGCTCGATGTCGCGCGGACCGACCTCGAGCCGCAGCGGCACGCCCTTCATCTCGTATTCCGCGAACTTCCAGCCGGGGCTGTTGTCGGACAGGTCGATCTTGGCGCGCACGCCGGCCGCCTTGACCACCTCGAGCAGCTCCTGCGCCTTATCGGTCACGCCCGGCTTGTGCGCCGCGACCGGAATCACGACGAGCTGGGTCGGCGCGATGCGCGGCGGCAGCACCAGACCGTCGTTATCGCCGTGGGTCATGATGATCGCGCCGATCATGCGGGTGGACATCCCCCACGAGGTCTGATACATATATTGCAGCGTGTTGTTCTTGTCCGTGAACTGCATATCGAACGCACGCGCGAACCCATCGCCGAAATAGTGCGAGGTGCCCGACTGCAACGCCTTGCAATCGTGCATCATGGCCTCGATGGTGTAGGTCTTTTCCGCGCCTGCGAAGCGCTCCTTCTCGGTCTTTTCGCCCTTGATGACCGGGATCGCCAGCCACTCCTCGGCGAATCGGGCGTAGATGTTGAGCATCCGCAGCGTCTCCTCCATCGCCTCCTCGGCGGTGGCGTGGACGGTGTGCCCCTCCTGCCACCAGAACTCGCGGCTGCGCAGGAAGGGGCGGGTGGTCTTTTCCCAGCGCACGACCGAGCACCACTGGTTATACAGCTTGGGCAGATCGCGCCACGAGCGCACCACCTTGGCATAATGCTCGCAGAACAGGGTCTCCGAGGTCGGACGGACGCACAGACGCTCCTCCAGCTTTTCCGAGCCGCCATGCGTCACCCACGCGACCTCGGGCGCGAAGCCCTCGACGTGATCCTTTTCCTTTTGCAGCAGGCTCTCCGGGATGAACAGCGGCATGGCCACGTTTTCATGCCCGGTCTCCTTGAACATGGTGTCCAGCGTGCGCTGGATGTTCTCCCACAGCGCCTGCGCATACGGCCGCATGATCACGCAGCCCTTGACCGAGGAGTAATCGACCATCTCGGCCTTTTTCACGATGTCTGTGTACCACTGGGCGAAGTCCACATCCATCGATGTGATCTCGCTGACCAGCTTTTTCTTGTCTGCCATAGTAACTCCTTCACCACTTACGGTATCGTTTCATAGATTGGGGTATGTCAAATCTTCGATAAAGGGGGCTCCCCGCATGAACCTTTCCCATGCCTTTTTCGTCAAGCCGGCGGCGCACGAGGTGGTCGAGACCACCGTCGCGCTGTCCGCCGACCAGCGCCCCGCGCTCGTCGGCACCGTGCTCGGACCGGACAGCCGCCCGGTCGAGGCCGCGCTCGTCACGATATACCACGCGGACGCGCCCACCTCCCCCATCGGTGCGCTCTACACCGATGAGCTCGGGCGCTTCACCTTCGGCCCGCTCGAGTCGGGACGGCTCTACCACGTCAAGGTGTTCAAGCGGTCGGACATGATCCGCACGCTCGAGCAGGGCGGCTGATCGCCGTCCCGGCCGTCACCGCAGCTTTTCCTTCACCTCGTAGGACAGCTTTTCGAGGAACGCCGTCACCTCCATCGGCGTGGTCTCGCCGGTCTTGCGCTCGCGCACCGAGATGATGCCCTGCTCCTCGTCCTTATCGCCGATCACGACCATATACGGCACCTTGTGCACCTGTGCCTCGCGGATCTTGTAGCCGATCTTCTCGTTGCGGTCGTCCATGGTCGCGCGGAAGCCCGCCTCGGCCAGCTGCCGCATGACCTCCTGTGCACAGGACACGTTGCGGTCGGTCATCGGCATGACGCGCACCTGCTCGGGCGCCATCCACGTCGGCAGCGCGCCCGCATACTTTTCGATCAGGTAAGCGAGCGTGCGCTCGTAGCAGCCGAGGCTGGTGCGGTGGATGATATACGGCGTCTTTTTCTCGCCGTCGCGATCGACGTACTCCATGCCGAACTTCTGCGCGAGGAGCATATCGATCTGGATGGTGACCAGCGTATCCTCCTTGCCGTGGACGTTCTTGTACTGGATGTCCAGCTTGGGCCCGTAGAACGCGGCCTCGTCGATCCCGACCTCATACTCGATGCCCAGATGATCCAAGATCTGCCCCATCACGCGCTGGGCTTCTTCCCACTGCTCCGCCGTGCCCTCGTACTTATCGTTCGGGTTCGCCGGATCCCACTGGGAGAAGCGGAAGGTGCAGTCCTCGAGCAGACCGACCGTTTCGAGACAGTACTTGGCCAGTTCCAGACAGCCCTTGAACTCCTCCTCGAGCTGGTCGGGGCGCAGGATCAGGTGTCCCTCCGAGATCGTGAACTGGCGCACGCGGATCAGGCCGTGCATCTCGCCCGAATCCTCGTTGCGGAACAGGGTCGAGGTCTCGCTCAACCGCATCGGCAGGTCGCGGTAGGAGCGCATCCGATTGAGGTAGACCTGATACTGGAACGGACAGGTCATCGGGCGCAGCGCGAAGCACTCCTTTTCCTCATCATGCGGGTCGCCCAGGATGAACATCCCATCCAGATAGTGATCCCAGTGGCCGGAGATGCGGTACAGATCGCGCTTGGCCATCAGCGGGGTCTTGGTCAGCAGATAGCCGCGCTTTTCCTCCTCATCCTCGACCCAGCGCTGCAAGAGCTGCACCACACGTGCGCCCTTGGGCAGCAGGACCGGCAGACCCTGACCGATCACATCGACCGTGGTGAAATATTCCAGCTCGCGGCCGAGCTTGTTATGATCGCGCTTGCGGGCTTCCTCGACCTGCTTGAGATAGGCATCCAGCTCATCCTTTTTGGGGAAGGCCGTGCCATAGATGCGCTGGAGCATCTTGTTTTTGCTGTCGCCGCGCCAGTATGCGCCGGTCGCGCTGGTCAGCTTGATCGCGTTGCCCTTGATGCGGCCGGTCGAGTCCAGATGCGGCCCTGCGCACAGGTCGGTGAACTCGCCCTGCTTGTAGAACGAGATCGTCGCGTCCTCGGGCAGATCGTCGATCAGCTCGACCTTGTACGGCTCGTCCTTTTCCTCCATCAGCTTGCGTGCCTCGGCACGCGGCAGCTCGAAGCGCTCGAGCGGCAGCTTCTCCTTGCAGATCTTCTTCATCTCGGCCTCGAGGGCATCCAGATGCTCCTGCGTGAAGGAGAAGGGCGCGTCGAAATCATAATAGAAGCCATTCTCGATCGCCGGGCCGATCGCCAGCTTGACCTCGGGATACAGGCGCTTGACCGCCTGCGCGAGGATGTGGGAAACCGTGTGCCGGTAGGTATCGCGGTATCCCGGGTCCTCGAACGTATACTTTTTCTCATCAGACATATGGATCTTTCCTCCTTTGGTGATCGAGGGGAGAACGAAAAAGCCCACCCCCGACATACGATCAGGGGTGAGCTGAGGTGACGCCGCCGCGCTGGCGCACTGTCACCGATATACCCACGGTTCCACCCTGCTTGCAGGCGCGATACGACCGCGCGCTGCCGCTCGGAGCCCTTAACGCGGGCGAAACGCCGCGGCATACTGCGCTTTTCCGCCGCGAGACTCGGGAGGCGGTGCTGTGCTCCCCGCGTCTGCGGACGCTCTCAGCCGCGTCGTCCGCTCTCTGCCAGCCGCTCATGGGATGCTCACAGGCTCTCCGTCATCGTCTTTTTGCTATGAACATATCTATATTATACCCCAAGGCGCGGTTTGTCAACCAATTCATCGCGCATCGCCATACCGGCCGACGAACAGCAGCGCACCGCTGGCGTTGTCGCGGATCGCGAAGTAGAACGGGCTGTCCGCGGTGAACGTGCGCACCAGTTCAGGGCGTGTGGGCATCGCCGCGCCCGCGCCGTCCATCGCGGCGGTGACGGCGGCGGCCTCGGTGCCCTGCTCGTCCACGGCGATATAGGTCTTGTGCAGCACGGTATCGAGATAGTGCTGCCCGCCCGGCAGGCCGGTGGGGTCGAGCATCGCGGTCAGATCGGCCTTGTCCGGGTCGTAGGCGGTCTTGACGCCCAGCGCGCGCAGCGCCTCGTCCAGCGCCGCGCCGTATTCCACCTTGAACTTGGGCACG
>JAUNJI010000064.1 GCA_030533295.1 Eubacteriales bacterium | reverse complement strand
GCCTGTCCATCTGAAAGCAAAGAGCCTGTCCGCCGGACAGGCTCTTTTCGCGCCTTCCACGCGGCGGAAACACGAAAAAAAGACCGCTTACGCGGTCTTTTTTTCGTCGTGAGGGGCGGTTTAGGCTTGCGGGGCGGCCTCGGCGGCGGGCGCTTCGGCCGGATGCAGCACGAGCTTGCCGTCGGCCTCGTCCAGCGTCACGCGGTCGCCTGCGTGCAGCGCACCGGCGAGCGACTGCTCGGCCACTAGATCCTCGACCTCGCTCGTGACCGCGCGGCGCAGCGGACGCGCCCCGTAGACCGGGTCGAAGCCCGCCTTGGCGAGGTGGCGCGTGGCCGCCTCGGTCCAGTCCATCGCGATCTCCATCGCCTGCATCCGCTCGGCGACCTGATGCAGCATATGATCGGCGATCTGCGCGATCTCGTCCTCGCTCAGCCGGTCGAACACGATGATGTCGTCGATGCGGTTGAGGAATTCGGGGCGCACGCTGTCCTTGAGCTCGCGCAGCACCTCGTCCTTGATGCGCTCGAAGGTGCGCTCGGCCTCGGTCGCCGCACCGGCATCGAAGCCGAGCGACTTGCGCGTTTTGCCGGTGATCTTTTGCGCGCCGATGTTGGAGGTCATGATGATGATCGTGTTGCGGAAGTCCACGTGGCGGCCTTGGCCGTCGGTCAGCACGCCGTCCTCCAGGATCTGGAGCAGGATGTTGAACACATCGGGATGCGCCTTTTCGATCTCGTCGAACAGCACGACCGAATACGGATGGCGGCGCACCTTTTCGGACAGCTGGCCGCCCTCATCATAGCCGACATAGCCCGGAGGCGAGCCGATCATGCGGGAGACCGCGTGCTTTTCCATGTATTCCGACATATCGATGCGGATCATCGCGCTCTCGTCGCCGAACATGGCCTCGGCCAGCGCCTTGGAGAGCTCGGTCTTGCCCACGCCGGTCGGGCCGAGGAAGAGGAACGAGCCGATCGGGCGCTTGGGGTCGCGCAGGCCGACGCGGCCGCGGCGGATCGCCTTGGCGACGGCGGTGACGGCCTCGCTCTGTCCGATCACGCGCTGGTGCAGCGTGTCCTCCAGATGCAGCAGGCGCTGCCCCTCGTCCTCGGTCAGCCGGGAGACGGGCACGCCCGTCCAGCCGGCGATCACAGCGGCGATGTCGTCGGGCGACACCGCGCCGTGCGTGCGGCTCTGCTGCTCGCCCCACTCCTTTTTGCGGGCATCGAGCGCGTCGCGCTTGGCCTTTTCCTCGTCGCGCAGCTTGGCGGCGTTCTCGTAGTCCTGCCCCTTGACGGCCTCCTCCTTTTTGGCGGCGAGGGCGGCGATCTCGTTCTCGAGCGCCTTGAGGTCGGGCGGCGCGGTCAGCGTGGACAGACGGACGCGGGAGCACGCCTCGTCGATCAGGTCGATCGCCTTATCGGGCAGATAGCGGCCGGTGACATAGCGCACGGACAGCTTGACCGCGGCCTCGATCGCCTCGTCCGGGATCTTGATGCGGTGGTGCGCCTCATAGCGGTCGCGCAAGCCCTTGAGGATCGCTACCGCGTCCTCGGGCGAGGGCTCATCGACCTGCACCGGCTGGAACCGGCGCTCGAGCGCGGCGTCCTTTTCGATGTTCTTGCGGTATTCGTCCAGCGTGGTCGCGCCGATCACCTGCACCTCGCCCCGGCTGAGCGCGGGTTTGAGGATGTTGGCGGCGTCGGCCGCGCCCTCGGCTGCGCCCGCGCCCATCAGCATGTGCATCTCGTCGATGAACAGGATCGTGTCCTTGTTGGCGGTCAGCTCCTCGATCACCTTTTTGATGCGCTCCTCGAACTCGCCGCGGTACTTGGTGCCCGCGATCATGCCGGTCAGGTCGAGCGAGACGACGCGCTTGTCCCGCAGCGTCTCGGGCACGTCGCCCGCGACGATCTTTTGCGCCAGCCCCTCGACCACGGCGGTCTTGCCCACGCCGGGGTCGCCGATCAGGGCGGGGTTGTTCTTGGTGCGGCGGGACAGGATCTGGATCACGCGCTGGATCTCGTTGGCGCGGCCGATGACCGGGTCGAGCTTGCCCTCCTTGGCGGCGGCGGTCAGATCGCGGCCGAATTGGCTGAGCGCGTCCTGTCCACCGGCGCTCCCGGCGGTACCGGCTGCGCCGCCCTCGCCGAAGCCCGGCTGCTGTGCGCCGCCCAGCTCGGCGGCGAGCGCCTCGGCCAGCATCTGCGGGGTGATCTTGAGATCGGCCAGCGCGGTCAGCGCGACGTTCTGCCCCTCGCGCAGGATGCCGAGCAGCAGGTGTTCGGTGCCGACGTAGTTGGTGCCCATCTTGGCCGCCGACTGGATCGACAGCTCGATGATGCGCTTGGTGCGCGGGGTCATGCCCTGCGGGGCCTTCGCGTCGGGCGCACCGCGGCCGGACAGCGCCTCGATCCGCTGGACGAGCGCTTCGTCGGTCACGCCGACGGCGGCCAGCGCCTTGGCGGCCGGACCGCCGCCCTCGCGCAGCAGACCGAGCAGCAGGTGCTCCGAGCCGATATAGTTGTGTCCGAACGAGCCTGCGGCCTGCTGTGCGTTGGCCAGCGCCTGCTGGGCGCGCTCGGTGAAACGGTTTTGATAAAACATAAGATCAACTCCTTATATCAGGTGAGATCGAAAGGATCGTATCCGACCGGCGGCGGGTTTTAGCCTGCGGCCATGTCCAGCGCCTGCGCGGCCTCGCGCAGCAGGGCGGCACGGGCGCGGTCGCGCTCCTGCGGGGCGCCGGTCAGCATGGCCGGGCGCACGCGCTGCTCGAGCGTATAGAGCGCCTGCGGCTCCATGCCGGTCAAAAAGCCCAGTTGCAGCCCGACCAGCACGTCTGAGATGCACTGGACGGCCTCGGCGGTCTGGATGAGGTAGGCCGAGCGCAGCGTGCCCGCCGCGCGGCACACTCGGTCGCGCAGGGCGGCCTCGTCTTGGGCGCGGACTTGCTCCCGCGCCTGCTTTTCCGCGTCGATGATGGCGGTGGTCGTCTCGACCAGTTTATCGGTCAGCTCGGCGGCCGATGCGCCCAGCGTGATTTGATTGGAGAGCTGGTAAAAGCCGCCGACGGCCTTGGAGCCCTCGCCATACGCGCCGCGCACGGCGCAGCCCCGGCTGCCCGCGAAGCCGACCACCTGGCTGATGCTGCCGGTGGCGGTCAGCATGGGCAGATGCAGCATGACCGAGGCGCGCAGGCCGGTGCCGACGTTGGTCGGGCACGCGGTCAGGTAGCCCAGCCGCTCGTCGTAGGCGAAGGGCAGGGCGGCTTCGATCAGCGCGGCGATGCGGCTGGCCGTTTGCAGGCACTCCTTGGGACATAGGCCGGTGCCGATCACCTGCAAGCGCAGGTGATCCTCCTCGCCGATCATGATCGCCACGCCTTCGTCCTGCGAAACGATCAGCCAGCCGCCGTTTTGCGCCAGCTCGGGCGAGATCAGGTGCATTTCGACCAGCTGCGCCGCCCGCGTCGAGCGGGGCACGATCTGCTGCTTTTCAAAGGCCGCGCCGATGGTCGGGTTGGCGCGCAGGGCGGCGAACACCTGCTCGGCGACCTCGTCGCGCTGGGCGTCGGTCAGACGGAACGGCCGTCCCTTGAGGTTGCGCGCCAGCCGCACGCGGCTGGAGGCCACCAGCCCGGTGAACCCACCGGTGATCGTGAATAGGCTCATTCGTGTTCTCCCTCCATCCTGTGGATCTCGTCGCGCAGGCGGGCGGCCTGCTCATAGTCCTCGTGTGCGACCGCGTCCTTGAGCTGCTCGCGCAGCGCCGCGATCGGGTCGGTCTGGGGCTGCTCGGGGGCAGCCGGTGCGGCACCGATGTGCCGCGTCGCGCCGTGGATCTTGTGCAGATACGGCTCTAGGATGTCCAAAAAGGTCTGATAGCAGTCCGGGCAGCCGACGCGGCCGGTGCGCCGCAGCTCGCTGGCGGTCAGGCCGCAGGTCGGGCATTGGTGCGCCGCGCCCAGCTTGGCCGCGGCCGGTGCGCCGGTCAGCCCGCTCCAGAGGTCGCCCCAGTCGTTGCTGAGCAGCGCGTGGAACGGGTCGTTCCAGAGTTTTTCCATCGAGTGGAAGGCGTTCTCGAACGCCCCACCGAGGTGTTCCTTCTGGGCGCAGTCCGGGCACAGGTGCAGCGTCCGGGTCACGCCGTTGATCGTCTCCTGATAGACCATCGTGGCTTCGTTCTTGCCGCATTTTTCGCATTTCATCGTTCAAAACTCCCTTCTCAAGAGTCAAATAGATCAAAATCGTCCTATCGGACGGGCTCGTCCCGTCCGCGACCCGCGCCGCAGCACATCGGGCCGCAGCACCAGTCCTGACCGGACGGGCTCGCCCCGTCCGCGACCCGCGCCGCAGCGCGGTCGATCAAAAATCTCCATCCAAGTCCGGCTTTGCCGGACTTGGATCCCGCTGCTTCGGGACACGTGTCCCGAACCTCGCCCGCTGTGCGGGCGAGAGGGGGGGTATCGAGAAAAGTTTCCAACGGGAACTTTTCTCGTATCTAGGGGGGACACCGTCCCCCCTAGACGGGGCGTAGCCCCCTAGACGGTAGAAACGCCCATCACCGCGCACCGAACGATCGCGGCGCGCAGCCGGTCGCGGTCGGCCTTGTCTACCTCGGCTAGCGCCCCGTCCGCACACGCGGAGAGCAGGAGCTGCCCCTCGCGCTGGGTCAGCAGCTCGGCCGAGATCAGCGCCCGGGTCAGCCGCGCGGCATCGTTTTGCGTCAGCCGCCCGCCGATCCCGCGCGCCGCCTCGAGCAGCGTGCGCTGCTTGTCGTCCATCAACCGCACGATGCGGATGTATCCGCCGCCGCCGCGCTGGCTCTCCACCAGATAGCCCAGCTCGGGCGTGAAGCGCGTTTCGATCACATAGTTGATCTGACTGGGCACGCAGGAGAAGCGGTCGGCCAAGCTCTTGCGCTGCAATTCCGCCACGCCACCGCCCGAGGAGAGCATTTCGCCGATAAAATCGGCGATCACGTCGGACATCTTCATGGCTTTCCCTCCTTTGGTCGGTCAGCTTTCTGACTTTCCCTGACCTTTGACTCTATTATACGCGCTGGGCAGCGCGAATGCAAGGGGAATTTCTGACTATTTCTGACCATTATGGATCGGAAGGGGGCATGGATGCGGCGAGATCTCGTTTTTTCTCGCTCAAATGCGCGTTTTCTCCGTTTTTCAGGTTTTCTGACCGGTCGGGCAAGTCTTGAAAAGTTACCGAAAGCTAACCAATGCTTTTGGTTGATTTTTTCACAACTTGTGATACAATAGGGGTGTAATACATTTGGGAGGTGCGTATCAATGGCATATGTTATCAGTGATGCTTGCATCAGCTGCGGTTCCTGCGCGGGCGAGTGCCCGGTCGGCGCGATCGCTGAGGGCGACGGCAAGTACGAGATCAGCGCGGACGCTTGCATCGATTGCGGCAGCTGCGCCGGCTCCTGCCCGGTGGGCGCGATCTCGCAGGGCTAAGTCGATCAGACTTAACATAAACGCGAGACCCAAGACCTGCTCCAAACGGAGCGGGTCTTATTTTTTTGCCCCTCGGCGGGGCGGCGGCGCACGCGCCTTTGTTAAGAATGTATAAAGAAAGCACTGACTTTTCGTGTTAAATGCCAAATACGGCCGTGAAGAACGGGACAGATCGAGGGGGATCGAACATTGCAATGCGCAAAAGGCGGGGCGTATAATAAAGAGGAAGAAAATGTGTAGCGTGCGGCAAGGACAGATCGGCACGCGAGAAAGGGGAAAAAGAAAATGACTCAATTGCAGATCCTTTCTGTCGGGATCTTTCTGCTCGTGATGGCTGCGATCGTCTCCGAAAAGGTCCATCGCACGGTGGCGGCGGTGGCCGGCGGCGTCGTGCTCGTCTGCCTGCGTGTGCTGACCGTGGAGGAGGCCATGAGCTACATCGATTTCAGCACGCTCGGCGTGCTGATCGGCATGATGCTGTTCGTGGCCGTGGTGCGCAACTCCGGCTTGTTTGAATATGTGGCGATCAAGGCGGCCAAGATCGCGCGGGGCGACCCGTGGCGCATCATGCTGCTGTTCACGCTGCTGACGGCCAGCCTATCCGCGTTCTTGGACAACGTGACCACCGTGCTGCTGGTCGGCCCGATGGCGATCGCGATCACCGGCATCTTGGAGCTCGATCCGGTGCCCTTCCTGCTCACGCAGATCCTGGCCTCGAACATCGGCGGTACGGCCACGCTGATCGGCGACCCGCCGAACATCATGATCGGCTCGCAGGCCGGGCTGGGCTTCATGGACTTCGTGGCCAACACCGGCGTGGCTGTCGTGTTCATCATGATCGCGGTGTGTGTGTGCTTCTACTTCATGTACGGCCGCAAGATGGCGGTCGCGCAGGAAAAGATGGCGGCGGTGCTGCTGCTGGACGAAAAGAAGTCGATCAAGGATCGGTCGCTGCTCATCAAGAGCGTCGTCATGATCGCGCTGGTGATCTTGGGCTTCGTGTTCCATGATGCGCTGGGCGTCGATTCGTGCGTCGTCGCGCTGGCGGCGGCGGTCATCATGATGCTGATCGGCAAGCAAGACGTGGAGGAGATCATCTTGGGCGTCGAGTGGTCTACCATCCTGTTTTTCACCGGCCTGTTCGTCGTGGTCGGCGGCATGGTGCAAAGCGGGGTCATCACCGCGCTGGGCAACGCGCTGGTGCAGGTCACGGGCGGCGACCAGACGCTGTTGATCGTGCTGATCCTGTGGGGCTCGGCGATCTTCTCGTCCTTCTTGGATAACATCCCGTTCGTGGCGACCATGATCCCGCTGATCCTGTCCATGCAGACCAGCGGCATGGAAGTGACCCCGCTTTGGTGGGCGCTGTCGCTGGGCGCGTGCTTGGGCGGCAACGGCACGCTGATCGGTGCCTCGGCCAACGTCGTGCTCTCGGGCATCTCGGCCAAGCATGGCCACCCGATCACGTTCTCGCGCTATCTGCGCGTGGGCTTCCCGATCATGCTGCTGTCGGTCGTGATCTCCACGGCCTATCTGCTGATCCGGTTCTAAGGGATAACAGGTCAAGAAAGGAGGAAATGATATGATCACAAGCAGTTTTTCTGGCGACATCATCAATGTGGCGCTGCGCCAGCTCGGCGCGACCTCGATCAAAGAGGTGCGCAACGGCATCATGTACATCGCCAAGTTCGACCTTGCCGACGATCTGTGCGTGACCTATGTGTTCAACGTCAGCAAGAGAGATAAGTATTACTTGCAGCGCGTGCTGCCCTATCCGCTCTCGTATGGCGATTTCGAGGGCGCCGATCAGGTGGTGGCCTTCATCCGGGAGGACATCGAGAAGTTCCGCCACGCGCAGCAGTCGCACAACTTCCCCAAGTTCCTGCAAACGGCCGACGCGATGGTGCGCCTGACGCACGCGATCGAGCTGCTGTTTTTGGAGCGCAACATCAAGGAAGAGGAGATGGATGCGCTGTGCCAGCGCATCGAGACCGGGCTGGACAAGATCCGCGAGATCCGCAGCCACTCCCCCAAGATCGAGGACTAAAACGGCGGCATCCGCCCCGCGGGGCAGGCCGATCGCGGGCGAAAACGCGCGAAAAACAGCGCGACGGCGCTGGAGCGGCGGTTTTTTGTGCGATCTGCACAAAGTTGATTTGCCCGTGCGGCTGGAAAGATCGGAGAAAACCATGTATAATGTCAGGTATGTGTTCATCTAACAGAGGGGAGCGAGCCTGTCATGTCCTATGATTTTCTATTAACGGTGGCGATCGTCCTGCTGTTCACCAAGGTGTTCGGGTTGACGAGCGAGCGCGTGCATATGCCGCAGGTGGTCGGCGCGCTGGCGGCCGGTGTGCTGGTCGGGCCGAGCGGTCTGGGCTGGATCGGGGAGACCGATTTTCTGGTCAAGACCGCCGAGATCGGCGTCATCATCCTGATGTTCAACGCCGGTCTGGACACCGACCTGAGCGAACTGAAAAAGACCGGCTTCGCGTCGTTCGTGATCGCGGTGATCGGCGTGCTCGTGCCGCTGGTCGGCGGCATCGGGTGTTATCTGCTGTTCGAGAACGATCCCAGTGACCCGGCCAATATGCTCAAGGCCGCGTTCATCGGCGTGGTGCTGACCGCGACCTCCGTTTCGATCACGGTCGAGACGCTGCGCGAGATGGGCAAGCTCAAGAGCCAAGTGGGCACGGCGATCTTGGGCGCGGCGGTGATCGACGACATCCTCGGCATCGTCGTGCTGACCGTGCTGACCGGCTTCACCGATCCCGACGTGCAGCCGCTGCTGGTGTTCGGCCGCATCTTGGCGTTCTTCGCCTTCGTGGCCGTGTCCGGCCTGACCATGTACAAGGCCTTCGGCCTGATGGAAAAGCGCTGGGGCACGCGGCGGCGCATCGCGATCTATGCGATGGTGTTCGCCCTGCTCATGAGCTATGTCGCCGAGCGCTTTTTCGGCATCGCGGACATCACCGGCGCGTACTTCGCGGGCATCGTGATATGCGGCCTGTCGTCCACCCGCGATTACGTCGCCAGCCGGACGAACGTGCTGGGCTATATGCTGTTCTCGCCGATGTTCTTCGCCTCGATCGGCATCAAGACCGATCTCGAGGGGCTGGCCGGGCGGCTGATCGTGTTCGCCGCCGTGCTGACCGTGGTGGCGATCGCCAGCAAGATCGTCGGCTGTGGGCTGGGCGCCCGCCTGATGGGCTTCGAGACCTATGACGCGATCTCGATCGGTCTGGGCATGGTGTCGCGCGGCGAGGTCGCGCTGATCGTGGCGCAAAAGGGCGCACAGGCCGGGCTGATCGATCCGCATATGTTCCCGCCGATCGTGCTGATGGTCATCGTGACCACGCTGGTCACGCCGATCCTGCTCCAAGTCGGGATGAAGCGGCAAACGCCCGCCAATACCGAGTTCACCGCGCAGGAGGCGGCGGCACAGATGCCCAAGAACAGCCGCTACTGAGCCTTTCCGGCGCGGACAGCGAGAGCGAACGAAAAAATGGGTCGTCGCGCAGGGCGCGGCGGCCTGTTTTGCGTCTGGCGGCGGTTTTCCGCTGCCCGCTGCCTTGAAGCAGGGCGGCGATCGTGCTATAATAAAAGTGATGTGCGCGGATCGCGCCATCGGATGCTATGAGATGCTCGCACCGGCGCGGCGTGGCTGCGCGCGGTGTGTTGGTCGGGAGGAGACCGCATGAAACGAACGAAACGAAACTGGACGAAGGGGTTGCCGATCGGGGCAGTCGTGCTGTGTGTGCCGGGCATCGGGCTGCGCGCCCTGCATCTGCTCAACGGCTTCGATCTGGGCACCGGCCTGCCGACGGTGGGCGACCCGTGGGTATGGTATTTCATCGCCCTGCTGCTGGCGGCGGGCGTGGTGTTCGCGGCGCAGGCCGCGCCGCTGTGGCGGTCGTGGGACGTGCCGTTCGAGCAGCTCATGGGCACGCGCAGCACCGGCTTTCGCATGGGCGCGGTGGTGGCCGGGCTGCTGCTGCTGTTGGGCGGGGTCGGCTATGCCTATCTGGCGCTGACGACGGCCGAGCAGGACACCGCAGGCTGGGCGCGGGCGCTCGAGCTGTTCTATTCGGTCATGACCGTGCTGAGCGGCGTGTGCATGATCGTGCTGGCCGGGGCGCAGGGCAAGGAGATGGACGAGCGCTCGGCCATGTGCACGCTCGTGCCGCTGCTGTGGAGCTGCGTGCACCTGCTGGTCAACTACCGCATGACCTGCACCGACCCCAAGCTGGTGTCGTTCGCGTTCGGGCTGGTGGCCGATATGCTGCTGGTGCTGGCGTTTTACCATCTGGCGCGGCTGCTGTATGGCCGACCGCGACCGGCGGCGCTGGCGTTTTGCAGCGCGGCGGCCGTGCTGACCGCGGTCTCCGATGCCGGGGGCTATGGTCTGGCCTATCTGATGGGCGTGCACACGCTGGACTGGTCGGCCAAGATGGTGTTGCGCGGCGGGCTGTCGGTGGCGGCCTGCGTGATGCTGCTGACCGAGCTCGCGGTGCTGTGCGGCCACGCGGTGGTCAAGGGACAGCACGAGATCTGACCGTCCGCCGCGCGCGGACAGCGAGAAAGGAGAACGACCATGCGATTCATCTGTTATCCCCGGTGCAGCACCTGCCAAAAAGCCCGCAAATGGCTGGACGAGCAGGGCATCGCCTACACCGAGCGAGACATCAAGACCGATAACCCGACCGAGCAGGAGCTGCGCGACTGGCACGCGCGGAGCGGGCTGCCGCTCAAGCGCTTTTTCAACACCAGCGGGATGCAGTACAAGGCGCTCGGCCTCAAGGATGCGCTGCCCACGATGACCGAGGACGAGCAGTTCGCCCTGCTCGCGACCGATGGGATGCTGGTCAAGCGGCCGCTGCTGGTGGACGAGGCGTTCGTCCTGGTCGGCTTCAAGCCGGACGAATGGAAAGAGACGCTGAAAAAGGATTGACAAAGGGCGAACGGTATGGTATAATTATTCTTGCTTATCGGGCAAGATACGGAGCGGTATCGAAGCGGTCATAACGAGGCGGTCTTGAAAACCGTTTGTCCGAAAGGGCG
>JAUNJI010000063.1 GCA_030533295.1 Eubacteriales bacterium | reverse complement strand
TCGAACAGCCGGGTCGCGTCCTCGATCGGCGCCGGACTGGCCATATCCACCCCCGCGCCGCGCAGCAGCGCGATCGGGTCGGCCGAGCAGCCGCCCGACAAAAAGCCCAGATAATCGCGCACCGCTGGCGCGCCCTCACGCAAGATCCGCCGGGACAGCGCGATCGCCGCCGCATAGCCGGTCGCGTATTGGTACACATAGTGGTCATAATAGAAATGCGGGATCCGCGCCCACTCGAGCGCGATCGCCTCGTCGATCACCATGTCTGCGCCGAAATACTGCTCGTTGAGCCGCCGGTAGAGCGCACACAGCGCGTCCGCCGTCGTGCCCTCGCCGCGCTGCGTCATACGGCCGACCTCCCGCTCGAACTCGGCGAACATGGTCTGCCGGTACAGCGTGCCCCGGAACTGCTCCAAAAAGTGGTTGATGAGATAGGCGCGCTGCTTGGTGTCCGTCGTGATCGACAGCAGATGCTCCATCAGCAGCGCCTCGTTGCAGGTCGAGGCCACCTCGGCCACGAAGATCACATAGTCCTGATAGACGGTCGGCTGGCTGCGGTTGGATAGATAGGAGTGGATCGCGTGCCCCATCTCGTGCACCAGCGTGAACACGTCGTCCAGCGTGCCCTTGAAGTTGAGCAGCACATACGGATGCACCCGCGCCCCCGCCGAATACGCGCCCGAGCGCTTGCCGGTGTTCTCATATACGTCGATCCAGCCGCTGTCGAAGCCCTCGCGCACGATCGCGAGATAGTCCTCGCCCAGCGGGGCGAGCGCGTCGAGCGCCAGCGCCTTGGCCTGCTCGAAGGTGAAGGTCATCTCGACGCCCTCGACCACCGGCACGTACAGATCGTACATATGCAGCTCGTCCACGCCCAGCAGGCGGCGGCGCAGCGCGACATAACGGTGCATGGGCGCCATCGAGCGGTGCACCGCGTCGATCAGGTTGTGGTAGACCGCGGGCGGCACCTCGGTGCCGTCGAGCGCCGCGTCGAGCAGCGAGGGATAGTGCCGCGCATTGGCGAAAAACAGCAGCTGCTTCATCTGCGCGGACAGCGTGGCCGCGGCGGTGTGGCGGAACCGGCCATAGACCCCGTACAGCCCGTCGAACGCCGATCGGCGCAGCGTGCGATCATAGGACTGCATGAGCGGGATATAGGTGCCATGCGTGACCGGGTGGGCGTGGCCGTCTTGATCGACCGCATCGGGGAAGGTGAGGTCGGCATCGTTGAGCATGGAATAGATGTCGTCCGGGCTGGCGGCCATCTCGCCGGCGGCGGCCAGCAGCGCCTCCTCCCGGTCGGACAGCACGTGTTCGCGGCGGCGGCGCACGCGGTCGATCGCCAGGCGATAGGTCTCGAGCGCGGGCGTATCGCGATAGAACTGCGCCAGCGTGTCGTCGTCGATCGCCAGCAGCGCGGGCGTCTCGAACGCGGCAGCGGCTTGCAGCTCGACGGCCAGCCGCGTCACCTGTCCGACCATCTCCTGATAGGTGGCGACGCGGGTATCCTCGTCGCTGCGGCGCTGCGCATAGTGCACCAGCGGGTCGAACGCCCGCGTGATCTGGTCGTTGAGCTGGAAAAAGGCGAGCAGGACATCGCCGCTCTCGCCCAGCCGCCCGCGATAGGCCGCCACGCGCGGTACGAAGGCTTTAGCCTGCTCATAGGCGGCGCGCCAAGCGTCGTCGGAGGGGAATAGGTCGGCGATCGCCCATTTGTCCTGCGCGGGCAGCTCGCTCCGCGCCGGGATCTGCTTGCTTTGCATCAAAAAAAACACGTCCTTTCGTGTGTATCGGTCGTTCTGTCAGTATACCCTTTTATCATACCCCAATGCTGGGCGATATGCAAGCGCACCAAAAAAGGGACGGCCGAAGCCGTCCCTTTCGCGCTGTTTGGCAGGTCTTTACTTGGCGTAATCGACTGCGCGGGTCTCACGCACCATATTGACCTTGATCTGACCGGGGTAGTCCAGTTCCTCCTCGATCTTCTTGGCGATCTCACGCGCCAGCAGCAGCATCGCGTCGTCCGAGATCTTGCCCGGATCGACGATGATCCGGATCTCGCGTCCCGCCTGGATCGCGAACGAACCGGTGACACCGTGCATCCCGTTGGCGATGCTCTCGAGTTTTTCCAAACGCTTGATGTAGTTCTCCAGATTTTCGCGCCGTGCGCCCGGCCGTGCGGCCGAGATCGCGTCCGCCGCCTGCACCAAGCAGGCGACGACCGTCTTGGCCTCGACATCGCCGTGGTGCGCCTCGATCGCGTGCACGATCGGCTGCGCCTCCTTGTATCGTCTGGCCAGATCGACGCCGATCTGCACGTGGCTGCCCTCGACCTCGTGGTCGATGGCCTTGCCGATGTCATGCAGCAGGCCGGCGCGGCGGGCGGGCACGGGGTCGAGCCCCAGCTCGCTGGCCATCATGCCGGCGATGTGCGCCACCTCGATCGAGTGCTGCAATACGTTCTGGCCGTAGCTGGTGCGGTAGCGCAGGCGGCCGAGCGTTTTGACCAGCTCGGGGTGGATGCCGTGCAGGCCGGTCTCGAAGGTGGCGCGTTCGCCCTCGCTCCGGATGATCTGATCGACCTCGCGCCGCGCCTTTTCGACCATCTCCTCGATGCGAGCGGGGTGGATGCGGCCATCGACGATCAGCTTTTCGAGCGCCAGCCGCGCGATCTCGCGGCGCACCGGGTCGAACGAGGACAGGGTGATCGCCTCGGGGGTGTCGTCGATGATGAGATCGACGCCGGTCAGCGTTTCGAGCGTGCGGATGTTGCGTCCCTCGCGGCCGATGATGCGGCCCTTCATCTCGTCATTGGGCAGCGGCACGACCGACACGGTCGCCTCGGAGATATGGTCGGCGGCGCAGCGCTGGATCGCGGTCGAGATGATCTCGCGCGCCATCTGCTCGCCCTCGTCCTTGAGGCGCTGGTTGATCTCGCGCACCTTGACGGCGGCGTCGTGCGTCGCCTCGGCCTCGATCGAGCGGACGAGCACCTCCCGCGCTTCGTCGCGGGTCATGCTGGCGATCTGCTCGAGCTTTTCGAGCTGCTCGGCCTTGGCGCGGGACAGTGATTCTTTTTCCTTCTGCACCGCCTCGAGCTGGCGGCTGAGTTCTTCGTTTTTGCGGTCTACGGTATCGCTTTTTTTGTCCAGCGCTTCCTCGCGCTGGATCAGCCGACGCTCGAGCTGTTGGGTCGCGTTGTGGCGCTCCTTGATCTCGCGTTCGGCCTCGGTGCGCTGTTTGTGGATCTCGTCCTTGGCTTCGAGGATGGATTCGCGTTTTTTGGTCTCACCGGCCTTGATGGCCTCGTTGATGATCCGTGTCGCCTCTGATTCTGCCGATCCGATCTCTTTTTCCGCGATATTCTTGCGGATCTGGAAGCCAACGGCCACGCCCACGATCAGGCACAGGATACCGACGACGATCGGTATGATGATGTTGCCCATTGTTGGTGTGTCCTCCTGTTGGGATGTTGTAGTTGGTCGCGGCGTCTCGCGCAGGACGCCGGGTCATAATGCCCTTGTGAACGCCCGGCACAGGCGGTGCACGGACGACAGCTGATGAGGTATTATATACTATATCATTGTATAGCCGATCCGGCGAACTGTCAAGCAAAACCCGACCATCCGTGGGTAGATCTTGGTGGATGTTGAGGAGGCGCGCCGTCCGCCCTTGTGAAAGCCGGGGCGAACTGGTATAATGGGTGCTATATGACAGGAGGATACCGCTTATGCACCAGTCTATGTGCCGCGTCCAGCGCGGTCCGTTCGTCTATTATACCTGCCGCCGCCTGCGCGTGCGGCACGCCTTCACCACCAAATACGGCGGGGTGAGCACCGGCGCGTGCGAAAGTCTCAATTTGGGCTTTGGCCGGGGCGATGCGCCCGAAAACGTCCGCGAGAACTATCGCCGTTTGGCCGCCGAACTGGGCGTGGACGCGGAGCGGCTGACCCTGACCAAGCAGGTGCACGAGGCCGGGGTCACGGTCGTCACCGAGGCGCAGGTGGGCATGGGGCTGCATCAGCCGATGACGTGGCAGACCGATGCGATCGTCACCGCGCTGCCCGATACGCCGCTGGTGGGCTTTTATGCCGATTGCGTGGTCACGCTGCTGTATGACCCCGCGACGCACACGGCGGGCGTGTGCCACGCGGGCTGGCGCGGCATGGCGGCGGGCATCCTGCCGAAAACGGTCGAGACCATGGCGCAGCAGCTCGGTACGCGGCGCGACAGCCTGATCGCCGTGCTGGGGCCGTCCATCCGGCAGGATCATTTCGAGACCGATGCCGACGTGCCCACCGCGATGGAGCAGCAGCTGGGCGCGGCGGTGCGGCCGTTCATCGCGCAGCGGGGCGACAAATTCCACGTCGATCTGCAAGGCATCGGCGTGCAGCTGCTCCGGCAGGCCGGCCTGTCGCCGGAAAACACGATCGACAGCGGCCTTTGCACCATGTGCCACAGCGACGAGTTCTGGTCGCACCGTGCCACGCACGGCGTGCGCGGGGTGCAGGGCGGCGTGATCTGTCTGTGAGCCGAAGGGGGCAGGCTATGAAGTGGAAAAAACGGGCGCTGGCGCTGCTCGTGGCCGGGCTGGCCGCGCTGGGCGGCTGCGACCGCGCCCGATCGGACGGCGGAGCGCTGGTGGACGATGTGCCGGTGTCGGACGCCTATTTCGGCCTCGCGTGGTATCAAAACGGCACGCTCGACCCGGTGCGCGAGCGGGCGGCCGTCGATCGGGTGCTGTGCGAGGCGCTGTATGAGGGGCTGTTCGAGGTGACGGACAACTTCACCGCCGAGCCGGTGTTGTGCGACAGCTACACGGGCGACGGCACGACCTTCACCTTCACCCTGCGGGACGATGTGCGCTTTTGGTCGGGCGCGCCGCTGACCGCCGCCGATGTGGTCGCCAGCTGGAACGCCGCCCGCTATGATGAGCAGTCGCCCTACCACGGCCGCATGGCCGAGGTCGGCTCGATCGAGGCGCTGTCCGATGATACGGTGCGCGTCGTGCTCACCTCGCCCAATATCGACCTGCCGCGCCTGCTCGACATCCCGATCTATCGGGCGGGCTCGGCCACCAGCGGCGATTTCGCCGACGGCACGGGCCCCTATCAGCCGGTCGGGGAGGGGCGGAGCTGGATGCTCGAGCCCAACCAGGACTGGCACGGCGGGCGGCTGGGCTCGATCCGCCATATCACGCTGGTCGTGCTGCCCCGGGCGGATGCGGCGCTGTCCAGCTTCCAGACGGGGGACGTATCGCTCATGCGTGCCTCGCGCATCTCGGTCGATCCGCCCAACGTGGGCGGCTCGGTCGAGACCGCCCAGACCCGCAGCGCAGTGCTGCACTATCTGGGGCTCGATCACGACCACCCGGCGCTGTCTGATCCGCGCGTGCGGCAGGCGCTGTCCGCCGCGCTGCCGCGGCAGAGCCTGTGCGACACCGCCTATCAGACCTTCGCCGATCCGGCGGTGCTGCCGGTCAACCCGCAGCCGCCCGATCTCGCCGGGTCGCTGTCCATGGACGCCGACCACGCCCGCGCCGCGCGTCTGCTGCGGCAGGCGCTGGGCGGCGCGGACGACGATGACGCAGATACCGACCCGGACGACATAGACGACGACGTAGCCGACGATGAACCCGCCCCGGACACCGATCCGGACGCGGTGCTGCTCACGCTGCGGCTGCTGGTCAACGAGGAAAACCCCTTCAAGGTCGCGGCCGCCGAGCAGATCGCCGCCTCGTGGAACGCGATCGGCGGCGTGCGCGTCACGGTCGAGCAGCGCCCGTTCGACACCTATCTATCCATGCTCCGGTCGGGCGATTTCGATGTCTACTACGGCGAAACGCAGCTGACCGCCGATCTCGACCTGCGGCCGCTGGTCGCGGCGGGCGGCCGGCTCAACTATGGCGGCTGCGGCAGCCGTGCGCTGCGGGCGGCGGTGGCGGCGGCGCGGCGCGGCGAGGACGTGGCCGGGCTGCACCGCCTGTTCGCCGAGGAGCTGCCCTTTTTGCCGCTGGCCTTCGAGCGGGGACAGATCATTTTGCGCAAAGGGCTGATCGACGACTATGCGCCCGCGCCGTATAATGCGTTCGCGGGGGCGGAGGACTGGCGCATCGCGCAGTAGCGCCGGGCGAAAAACGATACAACAGGAGGGTCTATGTCGAACAAGATCGTGTTAGGACTATCCGGCGGGGTGGATTCGGCGGTGGCGGCGGCGCGGCTGCGCGAGCAGGGCTATGAGGTGCACGGGCTGTTCCTCGAGCTGGGGCTGGGCGGCGAGCAGGCCGCGCAGCAGACCGCGGACGAGCTGGGCATCCCGCTCTATATCGCGCACCGGCGCGAGGCGTTCGAGCGGGCGGTGTGCGACCGCTTCGCGGCGGCCTTTGCCGCCGCGCGCACGCCCAATCCGTGCGTCGTGTGCAACCCGCAGATCAAATTCCGGGCGCTGATCGACTATGCCGATCAGATCGGTGCGCCCTTCATCGCGACCGGCCACTATGCCCGCACCGGCCGGGACGCACAGGGGCGGGCACTGCTGCTGCGTGCCCGCGCCGACAAGGATCAAAGCTATATGCTCTATCGCCTGCCGCGTGCGGTGCTCGCGCGGTGCGTGTTCCCGCTGGGCGACTATGTAGGCAAGCAGCAGACCCGCGCCGACGCGCGGGCGCTGGGGCTGTCGGTGTCGGATGAGCCGGATAGCATGGACATCTGCTTCATCCCGGATGGCGACGTGCCGGGCTGGCTGGCGCGGCACGGGGCGGCCTGTCCGCCGGGCGATTTCGTCGATCGGGCGGGCAACGTGCTCGGTCGGCACAAGGGGCTGCACTGCTACACGGTCGGCCAGCGCAAGGGGCTGGGCGTGGCGGCTGCCGGGCGGCTGTTCGTGCACGAGCTGCGCCCGGCCACCAACGAGATCGTGCTCGCGCTCGAGGATGTCTACCGCGACGCGATCGAGGTGGACGAAATGCACTATATCGCGCCCGAATATGCGGCGGACGGCGCGTTTTCGTGCGAGGTGCGCGTGCGCTTTTCCAAGCACAGCGCCCGCGCGACCGTGCACCCGGCGGGCGACCGCGCCCGCATCGTGTTCGAGCAGGGGGCACGCGCCCCCGCGCCCGGACAGAGCGCCGTGCTCTATGACGGCGATACCGTGATCGGCGGCGGCTTCATCGTCTGAGCCGCCGCCGACGAAAGAGGGAGGAGATCATGGAAGAACAACGACAGACCGGCGGCCACGCCCTGCAAGGCCACGCGCTGGCCGCCTTCACCGAGCTGGTGTGGGGCACGACGTTCGTCGCCACCAAGGTGCTGCTGCGCACCTTCACCCCGCTCGAGATCATGATCGCGCGGTTCGCGCTCGGCTTTTTGGCGCTGCTGCTCGCCGGGCGGGGGCTGCTGCGCGTGCAAAAATGGTCGCATGAGGGGCTGCTCGCGCTGGCCGGGCTGACCGGCGTCACCCTGTATTTTCTGATGGAAAACATCGCGCTGACCTATATCTCGGCCTCGCTCGTGGGCGTGATCGTGGCGGCCGCGCCGCTGTTCACCGCGCTGGTCGCGGCGCTCGTGCTGCGGGAAAGGCTCAGCCGCTGGTTTTTCCTCGGCTTCGTGTGCGCCATGACCGGCGTGGCGATGGCCTCGCTGGCGGGCGTGCGCACGCTGCACCTCGATCTGCGCGGCGTGCTGCTCGGCGTGGGCGCGGCGCTGGTGTGGGGCATCTATTCGGTGACGGTGCGGCGGCTGGGCGAGCTGGGCTACCAGACCGTGCCGCTCACCTGCCGGATCTTCGGCTATGGGCTGCTGTTCCTGCTGCCGCCCGCGCTGTATGAGGGCTTTCCCGCGCCGGCCGCCGCATGGACAGAGCCGCGCCTGCTGGCCGGGCTGCTGTTCCTCGGCCTGCTGGCCTCGGCGACCTGCTTCGTGACGTGGAACCGCGCCGTGCAGATCTTGGGGCCGGTGCGCACGAGCGTGTACATCTATGCCACCCCGATCATCACGATCGTCAGCTCGGCGCTCGTGCTGCACGAAACGATGACCCCCGCGATGTGGGTCGGCACCGCGCTGACGCTGGTCGGGCTGGTGCTCTCCGAGCGCCGCGCATGAGCGGCGCACCGCCGGAAGGAGGACAGGACGTTGATCCAATGCTTCGTCAAAAAACGATATGAGCCGCCGTTCGGCATCACGCGGATGCCGCGCCTGTTCTCGGTCAGCCGGACGGACGAAAAGGCGTCCGCCCACCCGCGCGTCATGCACGCGCACGACGATCTGGTCGAGGTGGTGCTGGTGCGCGGCGGCGAGAGCCGCTATTACGTCGGCGGCACGGCCTATACGGCGCGGCGGGGCGGGCTGTTCATCTTCAACAGCGGCGTGGTGCACGACGAGCCCTCGGGGCCCGACTGCCCGGTGGCCACGGTCAGCCTGGCGCTGGGCGAGCTGGCCGTGCCCGGCCTGCGCGAGAACGCGCTGATCGCCGACGAGGCTTGCCCGATGTGCTGTCTGTCCGAGGCGCAGACCGTGCGGCTCGAGCGGCTGTACGACACGCTGTTCGACGAGCTGACCGCGGGCAACGACGACGGTGCCCATCCGCTGCTGCTGGCCGTGCTCGGTCTGGTCGAGCAGTTCCGCGCGGCGGCGGCCGGCGGGCAGCCGGACGGCAGCAGCGAGATCGGCCAGCACATCAAGGCGTATATCGACGCGCATTTCGCTGAGGCGTTCTCGTTGCAGCAGATGGCGCAGGCGCTGCACAGCAGCCCCTATCATCTGGCGCACGTGTGCAAGCAGGCGACCGGCTATTCGCCGCTGCGCTATGTGCTGCGCCGCCGCATCGGCGAGGCGCAGACCCTGCTGATCACGACCGACCTGCCGATCACGCAGATCGCCGCGCAGGTGGGCTATAACGACCCCAGCCACTTCACCACGCAGTTCGCCAAAGCGGTCGGGATGTCGCCGCGTGCCTTCCGCCGGACATACGTATACCACAAGTAAAGAATGGCCATTTCGGCGCGTTCGCAAGCAAGGGCAAGTCCGCCCCGCGCCGGCGCGGCGCGGCAACGCGGCGAAACGCACGCCCAGCGCCCCAAAAACGCCCGTTCACGCGCCTATCTACACCCAAATAGCCAAAAAGCTGCACAAATGTGCAGCTCTTTTTTTGTGTGCAAGTCCGCAAGAACGCTCTGGTAATTTGGCCGCCCGAACGGTACAATAAGACCATAGAGCGCGGCGCGATGCACCGCAAAGGATGATAGGCAAACGGCCGGCGACGGTCGGGATAAGGAGAATGCGATATGAAAACGGTAAAAGTGGGTTCGGTCGGTCTGGGACGGCTGGGGTATGAGCACGCACGCAATCTGGCCACGCAGGTGCCGGGCTGCGAGCTGGCGGCGATCTGTGATGTAGACGAGGCGCGGGTCAAGGAAGTGGCCGCCGAGCTGGGCGTGGCCAATACGTACACCGACTTCGAGGCGATGTGCAAGGATCCGTCGCTGGACGCGATCGTGATCGTGTCGCCCTCCTTCCTGCACTGCCAGCAGATCGAGATCGCGATGGCGAACGGCAAGCACGTGTTTTGCGAGAAGCCGCTGGGCACCGATGTCGCCCAGTGCAAGGACGCGGAGAAGGTGGTCGAGGCGCATCCCGAGCTGATCTTCCAGCTGGGCTTCATGCGCCGCTTCGACAAGTCCTATGCCGAGGCCAAGCGCAAGATCGACAACGGCGACATCGGCAAGGTCGTGCTGGTGCGCTCGTACACGCAGGATCCGCGCACGACGATCGAATCGACGCTCAAGTTCGCGCCGCACTCGGGCGGGCAGTTCCTCGATATGTGCGTGCACGACATCGACCTGATCCGCTGGTTCACCGGCTCGGATGTCAAAAACGTGTGGGCGATCGGCGGCGTGTTCGAGTTCGACCTGTATAAGGAGCTCAACGACGCAGACAACGCGGCGGCCACGATCCAGATGGAGAATGGCGCGATGGGCTTCATGTTCACCAACCGCACGCACGCGGCGGGCTCGAACGTCGAGACCGAGATCATCGGCACGCACGGCACGCTGCGCATCGCGAACGTGGGCGCGAAGAACCTGCTGAGCATCGTGGACGAGCACGGCTCGCGCGAGGAGTACTATCCGGATTTCATGAGCCGCTGGCACGAGGCGTTCGTGGCCGAGATGGTGGCGTTCACCGGCCATGTGCGGGACAACACCAAGCCGGCCGACCTGACCGTGTATGACGGCACGGCGGTGTCGGAGGCGGCGTACCGCTGCAAGGAGTCCTTCGAGACCGGCAAGATGCTGCCGATCCGCTGAGGAAAAAGGCGACCCCCCAAGAGGGGGTCGTTTTTTTGTCGTCGGCAGACGGCGGGGATTCGCCTGAACAGGCGAAGGGGGTCGCCCGTTTCCCACGGGCTGGGGTTCGCCTGACGGGGCGAAGGGTGTGCCCACTCCCCAGTGGGATGGGGATTTCGCCCGCTGCGGCGGGCGAGGAACGTGCGCCTGCGCGGCGCGGCGGACAAGAGGGACGAAACCTAAGGTTTCTTCCCTCTTGTCAATCACCCTTTTTCCTCTTTTTTTGAGGCCGCGCAC
>JAUNJI010000062.1 GCA_030533295.1 Eubacteriales bacterium | reverse complement strand
GTCCAGATCGCCGCGGTCAAGACCGAGGATGAGCATCTCGGCCGTCGCCGAATTGGTCGCGATCGGGATGTTGTGCATATCGCACAGACGGGCGATCGCGTGCACATCGGGCTCATACTGCGCGTTGGACATCGGATCGCGGAAGAACAGCACCAGATCGATCTCGTTATAGGCCACGCGGGAGGCGATCTGTTCCTCGCCGCCCTGCATCCCTGCCAAGCATTTGTCGATCTTCAGTCCCGTGGCTTCCTCCACGAACTTCCCTGTCGTACCGGTCGCACTGATAGCATGTTTGGACAGGATGCCGCAATATGCCATGCAAAACTGCACCATCAGTTCCTTTTTCCGGTCGTGCGCGATCAATGCGATATTCATTTTCGTATCTCCCCTTCCGTCAAACCTGCTGTCCTATCTGCCTTGGTCTCGCTCATAGCCGCATCAGTGCGACCCGCTCGCCGTCCAGCCGCCGCGCGATGTTCTGGAATGCCCGCGCCGCGCCCGACCGCTTGACCGTCAGCACGCTCGTCCCATTATTGCCGCAGGCGATCAGATCCTCGTCCTCCGGCACCAACCCTAAGAGCGGCAAGCCTGCCTCGTCCATCGCGTCGTCGATGTTGGCCGACCGGCCGCGGCAGATCATCCGCGGTCGCACACGGTTGAGCACCATGCGGATGCGCTGGATGCAATATTCGTCCTCCAGCTTGCGGGCGCAGCGCTCTGCGCCGCGGATGCAAGCCAGATCGGTCGCCGTGACGACGATCGCCTGCGTGGCGATGTGCGCCAGCCACGACAGCTCGGCCGGCAGACCGGCCGGCCCGTCGATCAGCACATGATCGAAGCCCGCTGCCTCTGCCTGCACCGCGAGCTGCTCCATCCCCCGTTCGCTCAGCGCAGGCAACGCGACCGGCGCGGTGAGCAGATGCAGGGTCTGATGCACCGGGTGCTGCGCGATCGCGTCGGCCAGCGGCACGGCGCCGCCCGCCACATCCGCGAAGGAATAGACCACCCGATCGGACATACCGAGCACGATGTCCAGATTACGGAGGCCGCAGTCACCGTCGATCAGCAGGACACGGTGTCCACGCTCCGACAATGCCGCGCCCACCCCCGCCGTCAAGGAGGTTTTTCCTGTGCCCCCCTTGCCGGAAGCAACCAGAATGACCTTCAACATACCGCCTCCGAAAAATAAACTTGCATATCATATTATATACGACTAAAAAGCGATTGACAAGCGCTATCGCAAATTTTCTGTCCCATTCCTTCCGATCAGGGGAGCATGGTGTTCTCCGCCTCCATGACCGCCACCGTATCCGTGCCCGCTCCGGCAAAATAGGCGTCCATGATGTCGCGCACGACCGGCGCGACCGACGAGCCGTGTCCTGCGCCCTCGCCCACCACGCAGACGACCAGCTCCGGGTCGTCGAACGGGGCGAAGGCGACGAACAGACCGTTGGTGTAGTTGATCTGCACGCCGTCGCGCACCTCGGTCATCTCGGCCGAGCCCGTCTTGCCGCCGACCTTGATCGGATAATCCGCGAAGGTGGTCGCGGCGGTGCCGCCCTCGGCCGTGACCTCGCTCATGCCCTGCATGACGAGCGCCCGCGTCGCGTCCGAAAAGTCGATCGTGCCGCGCACCTCGGGCTGCTGCTCGCGCACGACCTCGCCGTAGTCATAGGTCTTGATGTTCTTGACCACGGTCGGGCGATACAGCGTGCCGCCGTTGACCACGGCCGCCATATAGTTGGCCAGCTGGAGCGGGGTGAACAGGTTGTCGGACTGGCCGATCGCGGCGTTGACATCGTCGCCGCCCTGCCAATCGCGCCAGTGGGGGTCGGCCTTGATCTGCACCTCGCGATAGGTCGGTCCGGCCGCGTGGCCGCGCTCCTCGAGCAGCTCGATGCCGGTCAGGTCGCCCAAGCCGAAGGACGCGCACCATTTTTCCAGCCGTGCGCCGGTCAGCTCCTTGCCGACGTTGTAAAAGAACACGTTGCACGAATACTTGATCGCCTGCGTCACGTCCAGCGTCATCGGCTGGTCGTGGTTGCGGCAGTGGAAGGTCGAGCCGCCGTACTCGAACTTGCCATCGCAGGTGTAGCAGGTGTGCGCGTCGATCACGCCCTCCTCGAGCGCCGCGATCGCGGTCAGCACCTTGAAGGTCGAGCCGGGCGGATACTGGCCGCTGGTCGCGCGGTTGAGCTCCGGGCTGGCCGGATCGCCCGCGCGGGCGATCGCCACGTCGTTTTGGAAGTAGTCCGCCAAGCTGTACGTCGGATAGGACGCCATGACCAGCACCTCGCCCGAATCCGGGTCGAGCGCGACCGCCGCCCCGCCCCGTCCATAGCCGGACAGATAGCTCGCCAGCGACTCCTCGGCCACCTTTTGCAGGTCGAGGTCGATGGTCGTGATCACATTGTCGCCCGGCTGGGGCGCGTTGGCGGCGACCTGCGCCGCGTCGCCGCTGCCGAGATCGGTCTCCATCGTGCGCGAACCGGCCGTGCCGTGCAGATAGGGCTCGAGCGAGGCTTCCAGACCGGTCTTGCCGATGTCGTCGTTCATGTTGTAGCCCGCTTTTTCCTTATAGGGGCCGCCGTTCTTGGTCGTGTTCCACTCCTCGCTCCACATCGGGCCGACCGTGCCCAGCAGGTGGGCGGCATAGGGCGTGTCATACTTGCGCACGGCCTCGCTCTGCACCTCGACGCCGGGATACTGCTGATGGTGCTCCTTGAGGTAGGCGATCAGATCCATGGATACGTTTTCCGCCAGCGTGAAGGTGGCGTTGTTGCTGAAATTCGCCTGCCGCATACTGTAATACAGGCCGACCAGCGTGCGCACGTCGCCCGCAGACAGGCCGGCGGGCATCCCCTGCTTGTCCTCGAGATAGCCGCGCATCGCCTCGAGGAAGGCGGTGGCCGACACCAGCTCGGTGGCGTCCAGCGCCGCGACCTGATCGATCGGCTCGCCCGCCGCGTCATACCGGGGCGACTGCTCGTTGGCGAGCTTGGCCTGCTCCTTGGCCTGCTGCACGGCGGTCAGTCCCAGCGTGTCCGCGCTGTTTTTGATATAGTCGGACAGGGTGGCGCGGGCGCTGCTGCCCTGCGTGCCGATATAGACATAGGGCGCGTTTTCGGTGATGGGCAGGATGTCGCCCAGCACGGCGGCGCGCGCGTCGGCCGCCGCATCGTCGTCCTCGTCGCCCGCCGCCGCGCGGCCATCGGCTTGGACGCGGCGCGCCAGATCGAGCAGGGTCGCGAAGCGCTCCGGCCGATCCTCCCAAAAGCCGGCGTAGATCAGCACGAGCGAAAAGCCCGTCCGATTGGTCACCATCGGGCGGCCGTAGCGGTCGAGGATCTCGCCCCGCGCCGCCGAAACGGTCGAGGTGGTGGTCAAAAATTCGGCTGACCGGCGCAGATAGCTGTCCCCATCGACCAATTGGAGCTGCATGAGCCGCGCCCCGGCCAGACCGGCGCACAGCAGCAGCAGGCAACCCAGCGCCAGCAGGCGGCGCAGCAGCTGCGATCGATTTACCATTGGCAAGCTCCCCTCCTCTGGGACATCATCGGCTGGCGAAGCGCTGGCTGATCCGGCGCATGGGCAGATAGACCGCGAAGCACAGCAGGCAGGTCAGCAGCGTGCCGCCCACGATCTGCCGCAGCACCAGCGCGAACGACGCGCCCGCCTGCGGCAGCAGATAGACGAAATACCGCACCAGCCCGATCACGATCATCTCGACCGCGGTCATGATGAGCATCGAGGCATAGCTGCCGCTCAGCGTCAGGCGGCTCATCGCGCCCGCGAACAGGCCGAACAGCAGGAAAAACAGCGGATACAGCCCGTCGATACCGATGAAGCCCAGATCATACAGCAGCCCGACCGCCACGCCGACGATCACGCCCTCGGCCGGACCGTCGAGCAGGGCGGCGGCGGTGACGAGCGCGGGCAGCAGATCCAGATGATAGCCGCGGATCGACCAGCGCCCGAACAGGCTGGTCTGCAAGGCATAGACCGCGATGGTCAGCAGCAGGTATAGCGCGATCTGGGGGATGGATATTCGTTCTCTTTGCATAGGCTCACTCCGTCGTATCGGTAAAGGCGGTGATGATGGACACGCTCGACACGGTCTCCGCATCGACGAACGGCTTGATCACCGCATAGTATGAGATGCCGTTCGTTTCGGGCAGCACGCTCTCGACCGTGCCGATCAGGATGCCCTTGGGGAACAGCCCGCCGCGCCCAGAGGTCTCCACCGTGTCGCCGATCACGACCTGCGCATCCTCGGTCAGGTAGGACAGGCGCAGCGCGCCCTCGGCCATCAGGTCGTAGTTGCCCTCGGCGATGGCCGTCTCGCGCGTGCGCGTGATGAGCGCACCGCACTGCATCTCCACGTCGATCACGGTCGTGATCTCGCAGGTGTTGGACGACACCTCGCTGACGTAGCCGACCATGCCATCCACCGTCATCACGAGATCGCCCGGCTCGACGCCGTGATCCGATCCCTTGTCCAGCGTCAGTGTGGTCGCCCAGTCGCCCGGATTGCGGGCGATGACCTCGGCCTCCACGGTCGTCAGGTCGCGGGCGCGGGCGGGCTGCCCCTGCTGCTGGCGCAGCCGCGCGTTCTCCTCGAGGGCGAGCTGCGCGTCGCGCACGGTCTGCTCCATCTCGCGGATCTGGCGATGCAGCGCCTCGTTCTCGGCCTTGAGGTCGTCGAACTCGGTGAAATAGCCCAGCCCCTTGCCAAAAAAGCCCGTCACACCTGTCACCACGCGCTGGACGGGCGTGACCACCCAGCCCACCGCCCGCGTCACCGGCGAGGGCTTGCCGCTCACGCCGCTATACAGCGCGGACAGGATGCACAGCACGACCGCCACGCCCACGCCGACGAAAAAGCGCGGCCCCAATCTGTTCCGTCTACGCAAAACCAAACTCCTTCCATCTGTCCTCCGACACGGGATCGCCCCGCAGCCTCGTACTGCGGGGCGTGCGGCGCACGGCCGCCTTATCCTGCTACGCCGATGGCGCGCAAGATCTCATACAGCGGCGCGATCGGCAGGCCGACCACGCTGTGATAGTCGCCCTCGATGCCGCGCACCAGCAGCGCGCCGCGCCCTTGGATACCGTAAGCGCCCGCCTTGTCCATCGGCTCGCCGGTGGCGAGGTAGGCGGCCAGCTCGTCCTCCGCGAAGGCGCGGAAGGTGACGCGCGTGCGGACGCACCGCGTGTGCGCCTCGCCCGTGGGCGGCAGCACGGCCAAGCCGGTCAGCACCTCGTGCGTGCGGCCGCGCAAACGGCGCAGCATGGCCGCCGCCTCGTCCTCGTCCGCCGGTTTGCCGAGCGGCAGCCCGTCGATCGTCACCATCGTGTCCGATCCGATGCACACGGCATCCGGGTGGCGCTGCTGCGCGGCCTGCGCCTTGCAGCGGGACAGGCGCACGACCTCGTCCGCCAGCGGTGCGCCCGGGCGCAGGCGCTCGTCCACCGCAGCCGGGCAGACGGTGAACTGAGTCGTGATCCGCGCCAGCAATTCGCGCCTGCGCGGCGAGCCGGAGGCTAAAACGATCTGCATCTATTCGACTCCCCTTTTATATAGTCCATTGGTGAACGCTCCGGTGAGCGGCGTGCCCTGCAAAAACGCCTGCGCGATACGCGCACATTCGGCCGGCGGCTCGATCGTGAACAGCAGCCGCACGGTCTGCACGCCGAGCGGCGCGAAGTCCTGCTGCACACAGAGCGGCCGGCTGTTGAGCAGCGTATTGCGGCAGCCCAGCTCGGGCAGCAGCGCGAAACGCGCCCCGCGCCGGTCGGTCAGATAGGTCACGCCGTCCTCGCAGCGGCACTGGCCGTCGTGCTGGCGGCGGATCGCGCAATTTTCAAAGATCATCAGCGGCAGATAGCCGTAGACGATCGCCTCTGTCTCGATCGGCCCCTGCATATCGCGTATCTGCGCCAGCCGCGCCTCGAAGGACAGCGTCTGCCGCTGCACGCCCAGCTCGGCCAAGGCGCACAGCGTGCGGCTGTTGTAGGCGTTGAGGCCGAGGTCGCCGCGCACGTGCAGCCCCAGCCGCCGCGCCAGCGCGATGTGGCCGATGTTGCCCACCAGCGCGGTCTGCGTGCCATGCTCCTTGGCCTCGCGCAGCAGCGCCTCCAGCGCGGGCTGCTCCCGGTCGGAGAACACGCGCGGCAGGATGACCGGCAGGCCGGTCTGCGCGGCCACCGCAGGCGGCACGTAGATCGTCTCCAGCCCCAGTTCGCGCAGCGCTTCGGCCTGTGCGCGGGTGCGCACCGACGCGGTCACGCCCCGATAGCCCCGCGCGGCCGTCTGCGGCGGATCGTCCTGCGCGACCGCGTCGCGCCAGCGGCGCACCGGCGGGGCGCTGCGCTGCGCCAGCAGCCGGTCGAGCACGTTCCGCCGCAGGGCATTGAGCCGGGCAGCCGGGATCATCAGCCCGTCCGCCAGCGTGATATGCGTCTCGTTCACGAAAAACGGCGTGCCGCCGGTCTTGACCAGCGAGCGCTGCACGCTCTCCTCGGTCGCCGGGCGGTGGATCGCCCGCTCGACAGGCGCGACGTCCATCGCCGTCACGCCGTCGGTCTCGCCGTCCCATGCGTTGAGCGATAGCCCGGTCTCATCGGCCATCAGCGACAGCGCGATCGGCACGCGCGGCGCTTCCTTGCCGGGCGCGAAGCGGTGCGCAGCCTCGTCATACAGCGCCTGCACCTCGTGCAGCGGGATCTCGGTCTTGGTGCCGAACATCGCATCGCCCAGTTTTTCGGTGAAGTAGCCGTCGGTGAACCCGTCGCGCGAAAACACGCGGCGCAGCGTCTCGCGCTCCTGCGGTGTCGGCGCGCGCCGCTCCCGCAGCAGGTCGGCGTAGATCGCGGTGACGATCGCGGTGTATTCCGGCCGCTTCATGCGCCCCTCGATCTTGAGCGAGGACACGCCGAGGTCGGCCAGCTCGGCCACATGGTCGGCCAGCGCCAGATCCTTGAGCGAGAGCGGATGTCCGCCGCTATACGGCAGGCGGCAGGGCTGCGCACACAGGCCGCGGTTGCCCGAGCGCCGCCCGATCACCGCAGACAGATAGCACTGCCCGGAATAGCACATACAGAGCGCACCGTGCACGAACACCTCGGTCTCGATCCCCGCCTCGGCGGCGATCAGGCGCACCTGCTCGCGCGTACATTCGCGGCTGAGCACGACGCGCGAAAAGCCGATCTCCCGCGCCATGCGCGCGCCGTCCAGCGTGTGCACGGTCAACTGGGTCGAGGCGTGCAGCGCCAGATCGGGCGCATGGGCGTGCAGCGACCGCGCCAGCCCCAGATCCTGCACGATCAGTGCATCCGCGCCCGCCTCATACAGGAACTTGGCGTCCTCGATCGCGGCATCCAGCTCGCGGTCGGCCGTCAGGATGTTGAGCGTGATGTTGGTCTTGACCCCACGGGCGCGGCAGTAGGCGATCGCCTGCGCCATCTCCTGCTGCGAAAAGCCCTGTGCGTTGCGGCGGGCGTTGAACGTGCCGTAGCCCATATACACCGCGCCCGCGCCCGACTGCACGGCCGCCCGCACGCCCTCGGGCGAGCCGGCCGGGGCGAGCAGCTCGACCTTGCGGCTCATCGGTCGCGGCCTCCCGCGTGGCCGGTGCCGCGCCGCTCGAGCTGCTGGCGCAGCGCCGTGTTCTCGGCCTCGAGCGCCCGGCACTTGGCCTCTGCGGCCTCCGCAGCGGTCTTGGCCTTGATATATTCGTCCGCGAGGTTGACGGTCGCCAGCGCGAGCGCTCGTGTGGACGCGAACGCCACCGAGCCACCACATTCCGCGATGGTCTGCTGCGCCAGCTCCGCGACCTCGTTCATATATTCGATGGATTCGTCCGCCAGCATGGTATAGCGCTGGCCCGCGATCTGGATGGTCACGCGGTTCGCCATGACTGATCCCTTCCTTTCGCCGTCTTTCAGTTGCAGGGCATACTGTGTTACTGTATAGTATACCACAGCGAACGACCTTTTGGAACAACAATCTGCACCGATCCCCTGCGTTCGGCAGCGCAGCGGCGCGATACGGGCAAAAGATCGGCCATTCGGCTTGTATGCGGGCGGGCACTGTGCTATAATAACAGCATATCTCGATCGGCGGTGGCCGCAGCACGCCCCGCCCGGATCGGCACGCCCGATCCCGATCATGGAGGTCGTTACGATTGCTGAATATCAACGAGGTGCGCCGCATCGTCGTCAAGGTAGGCACCTCGACGCTGACTTATGACAACGGCAGGCTCAACATCCGCCGCATCGAGCGGCTGGTCCGCACTATCAGCGACCTGCGCAACCGCGGGTTCGAGATGGTGCTCGTCTCCTCCGGCGCGGTGACGGTGGGCGCGGCCAAGCTCGGCCTGACCGAGCGCCCGCACGAGCTCGCCATGAAGCAGGCCGCCGCCGCCGTCGGCCAATGCGAGCTGATGCACATCTACGACAAGATGTTTTTGGAGTACGGCATCAACGTCGCCCAGATCTTGCTCACGCGCGAGAACATCATCGACGACGACCAGCGCGACAACATCCACAACACGTTCACCGCGCTGCTGCGCACCGGCGTCGTGCCGATCGTCAACGAAAACGACACGGTCGCCACCGCCGAGCTCAAGCACATCGAGAATTTCGGCGACAACGATACGCTGTCTGCCGTCGTCGCGCGGGTGTGCGAGGCCGATCTGCTCATCATTTTCTCCGACATCGACGGTCTGTATAACGCCGATCCGCGCAAGGATCCGCAGGCGCGGCTGATCGGCCACGTGCCCCGGATCGATGCCAAGATCCGCCGCATGGCGGGCGGCGCGGGCTCGGCGCACGGTACGGGCGGCATGGCCACCAAGATCAACGCCGCCGAGCTGTGTATGGACGCGGGCATCCCCATGCTGGTCGCCAACGGCAGCCGGGAGGGCGTGCTCCACGACATCGTCGATGGCAAGCCCGTCGGCACGCTGTTCGCGCGGCCGGTCGGCGGGGCGTGATCGGGCGGCCGATCGATATGGCTGGGCGACGCCGCCCGGCTTTTCCCTTTTTTTCGATCTTGATAGATGAGGTGATACCATGAGAGGACTGATGGAGATCGCCGAGCAGGCGCGTCGCGTCAAACGCACGGTCGCGAAGCTCGGCACCAACGACAAAAACCGCGGTCTGCACGCCATCGCGGACGCGCTCGAGGCGCAGACCAAGGCGATCTTGCGCGCCAACCGCGTGGACATCGAGAACGGCCGCGCCAACGGCCTGAACGATGGCCTGATCGACCGGCTGACGCTCGACGAGACGCGCATCGCGGGCATCGCGGAAGGCTGCCGGCAGGTGGCCGCGCTGCCCGACCCGATCGGCGAGACGCTGTGGATGCGCAAGATGCCCAATGGGCTGGAGATCGGCCAAAAGCGCGTGCCGATGGGCGTGATCGGCATCATCTATGAGGCGCGTCCCAACGTGACGGTGGACGCGGCCGTGCTGTGCTTCAAGGCCGGCTCGGCCTGCATCCTGCGCGGCGGCAAGGAGGCCTTCCACTCCTCGCTGTGCCTGACCGAGATCATGCGCGACGCGCTGCGCAGTCAGGGACTGCCCGCCGACGCGATCAATCTGGTCGAGGACACGACGCGCGACAGCGCCAACCAGATGATGAAGCTCAACGGCTATCTGGACGTGCTGATCCCGCGCGGCGGGGCGGGGCTGATCCAGTCGGTCGTCCTGAACGCGACCGTGCCCGTCATCGAGACCGGCACGGGCAACTGTCACGTATACGTCGATGCCGCCGCCGACCTCGATATGGCGCAGCGCATCTTGGTCAACGCCAAGTGCCAGCGTCCGAGCGTGTGCAACGCCGCCGAGAGCCTGCTGGTGCACAAGGATGTCGCCGCGCAGTTCCTGCCGATGGCGGCTGCGGGGCTCGCGCCCAGCGGCGTGACGATCCACGGCTGCCCGCGCACGGTGGCGCTGCTCGGCGACGCGATCGTGCCCGCCACCGAGGAGGACTACGCCCGCGAGTACCTCGGCTACGAGATCTCGTGCCGCGTGGTCGATTCGCTCGACGAGGCGATCGCGCACATCGACCGGTACAGCACCGGCCACTCCGAGTGCATCGTCACGCGCGACCTCTCGGCCGCCCGGCGCTTCCTCGACGAGGTGGACTCCGCTGCGGTGTATGTCAACGCCTCGACCCGCTTCACCGACGGCTTCGAGTTCGGCTTTGGCGCGGAGATCGGCATCTCCACCCAAAAGCTGCACGCCCGCGGCCCGATGGGGCTGACCGCGCTGACCACCACCCGCTCCATCATCTACGGCGATGGGCAGGTGCGAACATGAACGAGCATATCGAAAAGGAATACAAATGGCGCGCCAACGAGTGGCTGCTGGGGCAGGCGCTGCTCTGGGCGTCCTCGCGGATCGGCAGCCAGAGCCGCACGATCCATATGCAGTCCCGGTATTATGACACGCCGGACGGGCTATTCGCCCGCTATCAGGGCGCGCTGCGCCTGCGCCGCGAGAACGACCGCAGCGTGTGCTGCATCAAGCTGCGCAACGAGAACACGGCCGCCGGGATGCGCGCGCATGAGGAATATGAGTGCGAGGCCAAGACGCTGCAAGATGGGCTGCGCCTGCTGCCCGCGCAGGGCGCACCGCGCGACCTGTGCGAGCAGGCGCTCGCCGCGCCGCTCGAGCTGACCTGCGCGGTGGAGTTCCGCCGCTGCGCCGTGCTGCTGCAAGAGGGCGACACGGTCTGCGAGCTGGCGCTCGACGAGGGCACGCTGCGCCACGGCGGGCGCACCGCCCCGCTGTGCGAGATCGAGCTCGAGCACGTGGCCGGCGACGAAGGCGTTTTCCATGCGCTGGCCGCCGAGCTGGCCGACCATCTCTCGCTCGTGCCCGAGCCCGAGAGCAAGCTCGCCCGCGCGTTGCAGCTCTGACGCTGCGCGCGATCGACCGAAAAGCCCGCACTGCGGGCTTTTTTCGTATATCCCCGCCGGAAAACACA
>JAUNJI010000111.1 GCA_030533295.1 Eubacteriales bacterium | reverse complement strand
CAAGCTGCTCCAGATCACGCTGCACGCTCAGTCCTAAGGAGGTTTTTTCTATCATGGCAGAACTGATCAAAAACATCGAACACGCGACCGTCGTCGATCTGCACGACCTGGTCGCTTATCAGACCGGCAAGGTCGTCAGCCGCACGCTGGCGCAGACCGGCGGCGCGGGCATCACGCTGATGGCGTTCGACGCGGGCGAGGGCATCTCGACCCACGCCGCAGGCGGCGATGCGATGGTCACGGTGCTCGAGGGCGAGGCGCAGATCACCATCGACGGCAAAGACTATGTCGTGCCCGCCGGTCACGCGATCGTCATGCCGGCCGGCGTGCCGCACGCCGTCCGAGCCGCGCAGCGCTTCAAGATGATGCTGACCGTCGTGTTTTGATGGGATCGCCGCGGTACAGCCCCCGGCGCGCCGAGCGGCCACCAGCTCTGCTGGTGGCCGCTCGGCTTTTTTCTGCTCGGTTCACTGTGTGAGTTCACGCAGGCGCGCGACATCGCGCAGCGTCACGCGGCCGCGCGACAGCTCGACCAGTCCGTCGGCCTGCAAAGCACGCAGCGTGCGGGTGACGACCTCGCGGTGAGAGCCCAGATGGTGGGCGATGATCTCATGCGTGATCGGCAGCGACCGCGTGCCCTCGATCTGTGCCTCTTGCAGCAGCAAGGCGGCCACACGGGCGTCCATGCCCCGCCACATCACCTGCTCGATCTGCTGCACGACCGTGGTCAGGCGGCTGCCCAGCAGCGCGTTGATCTGGCTGGCCACGGCGGCCGACTGCGCCATCAGCGTGCGGCAGACCGCCGCCGGGATCCGTCGGCAGACGGTGTCCTTTTCCGCCTGCAAGGTCACGTCGAACGCGATCGTGTCGATCAGGCAGGGCGCACAAAACAGGCACAGATCGCCGCCGAACAGCCGATACAGCGTCGTTTCCCGCCCTTCGGCGGAGTAGAGCAGCGCCCGGAGCTGGCCGCGGTCGATCAGCACCAGCCCGGCGCTGTCGGTGTCGGTGCTGCGCATGAGCGCGCCCTTCGGGATGGTCTGCTCGATCAGCCGGTCGCACAAAAGCGCCTGCTGCGCGGGCGTGAGCGCGCGGTAAAAGGGAAAATGCTCGTCCAAACGCATGGCTGTCCTCCTTTCCGCTTTCCAGTATAAGGGAAATGACGGCAGGCTGTCAACCGGCGGATCATCTGCTAAATTTTTGTAAAGATGTCGTCCTTTGGTGATCTTGTTACAGACAGGCGGGCTTTTTATCGATATAATATCCTATATAGAATACGATTCTATCAACGGACGCGCCGTTCGTGCCGGTCGCGTCCCGCATTTCAAAGGAGGTCATTTTATCATGAGAAGTATCACGACGTTCGATCTGCAATATGCCCACCGCTTTTACGGCTTCAAGGGCGAGGCACAGTATCTCCACGGCCACACCGGCGTGCTGACCATCGAGGTCGAGGACACGGTCGAGCCGGGCGTCAACATGGTGTTCCCCTGCAACGAGATCCAAAAGACCGCTTGGGCGCTGCTCAAGAATTTCGACCACGCGCTGATCCTGCGGCAGGACGATCCGCTGCTGCCCGCCATCCTCAAGGTATATGAGGAGCAGGGCATCCGCGACGGCGCGCCCCAGAACAAGATGAAGGGTCCGGCGTTCCAGACCGAGCTGGCCACCGCCTATCCCGACTGCCGTCTGGTCGTGACCAAGGAGACCATGACCGTCGAGGGCATGATCAAGATCGTCTACGAGCTGCTCAAGGACAAGCTCAATATCGCCAAGATCACCTTCAGCAGCGGCGTCAACAAGGCTTCGGCCGAGTTCGAGACCAAGAACCAGATCGACCGCTGCCCGCTGTGCGGCATCGCGCTCAACGACAAGGGCGTTTGCCCCAAGTGCGGCTATAAGAAGGACTGATCGCCGTCCGTCCGCATCGAGATCGATCAACATACAGAAACACCGCGCCCGGCTG
>JAUNJI010000061.1 GCA_030533295.1 Eubacteriales bacterium | reverse complement strand
TTTCTTCCACGTGCCGCGTTTGTAAAACAGCACGGACAGCCCCGCGCCGAGCAGCCAGCCGATCGGCCAGCTCATCCAGATGCCGACATCCTTCCAAACGTGGAACAGCGCGATCGACAGGATGACGCGCAAGATCAGGTCGGAAAAGGTGGTGATCATGAACGGCCGCATCGCGCCCGCGCCGCGCAGCACGCTGTCGCACACGAACTTGATGCACACGACCACGTAGAACGGCACGACGATGAACAGGAACTGGCGGCTGACCGCGATCACGTCCGACGTGCTGCCCGCCGGCAGGAACAAGCCGACGATCCGGCCGGAAAACGGCAGATAGATCGCCATGAACACCAGCGACAGGCCGACCGCGTAGATCGCGCCCGCCTTGAGGCCGGGGGCGATGCGATCGAGCTTGCGCGCGCCGATGTTCTGCGCCACATAGCTGGATAGGCCGGAGGCGAACGACATACAGCAGGCCAGCGCGAACATATTGACCTTGATCGCCGCCGAATAGCCCGCGATGACGGTCGGACCGCACAGATTGACATAATATTGGATGATGACGTTGCCGACCGAGACGAAGCTCTGCTGCGCGATCGAGGGCAGGGCATAATGGGTCAGGCGGCGCAGCATATCCGGGGAGAACAGCAGGAAATGGCCGCCGGTGTCGAACGAATGGGTGCGGCGCAGCAGCAGCACCAAGGCCAGCGCGCCCGCGCCGCCCTGCGCGATGAAGGTCGCCCACGCGACGCCGGCCACGCCCCAGTGGTACACGGCGACGAACACCAAGTCGAGCGCGACGTTGACCACCGAGGACAGGATCAGCAGCAGCAGCGGGGTGCGGCTGTCGCCCATGGCGTTGAAGATGCCGGTGCACACGTTGTACAGGAACAGGAACAGCAGCCCGAACACATAGACCCGCAGATAGAGCGCGCCGTCGGCGAAGATGGCGGCCGGGGTCTTGAGCGCGGCCATGATGTCGCTGGTCGCCAGCGTGCCGATCAGCGTCAGCAGCAGGGCGGCGATGCTGGTGGTCAGCAGGGCGGTCGAGATCGCGGTCTTCATGCGCAAAAAGCGCTTGGCGCCGAACAGCTGGGAGACCAGCACGCTGGTGCCGATGTTGAGGCCGGTGGCCACGGCGACGAAGAGCTGGGTGATGGGATAGCTCGCGCCGACAGCGGCGAGCGCCAGCTCGCCCGCCTCGGGCGTGGCGGCGAAGCGGCCGACGATCATCGTATCCGCCATCTGATAGAGCTGCTGGAAGGCCACGCTGAGCAGCAGCGGCAGCGAGAACCAGAACAGCCGTTTGGCCGGACTGCCTTGGGTCAGGTCGGTGGTCAAAGTGAGATCCTCCTTTTTATCGTGCGGGGCGTGCGCCGCCCGCAGGCGGGCGGGCGCAGATCGATCCCCCCGCAGGGCAGGGGGATCGACAGGGCATCGTATCCGTTGAGTATATCGCGCGGTCAGGCGCTGCGCTGGCTATCCTGCTTGCGGAAACGGGCAGAGAGCACCAGTATGACGGCCACCAGCAGGCCACCGCCCACGGCCAGCGCGACGATGCCGTTGCCGGTCAGGCCGCCGGCGAGGAAGCCCGCCAAGCTGACTGCCGCCACCAGCAGCGCATAGGGCATCTGGGTGGAGACGTGGGTGATGTGATCGCACTGTGCGCCCGCCGAGGCCAGGATGGTGGTGTCCGAGATCGGCGAGATATGGTCGCCGCAGACCGCGCCCGACAGGCAGGCCGCGACCGTCATGACCAGCATGGTGCTGGGCGCATCGCCGAACACCGCGACCGCGATCGGGATCAGGATGCTGAACGTGCCCCACGAGGTGCCGGTCGCGAAGGCGAGGGCGAGCGAGATCACGAAGAAGATCGCGGGCATCAGCATGGACAGCACCGAGTCGCCGCTGACGACCGAGGACACGTAGCCGCCGATGTTGAGGTACTCCTCCGAGCACACGCCGGACAGCGTCCACGCGAGGGTGAGGATCAAGATCGCGGGCACCATGGACTTGAAGCCCTCGGTGAAGGATTCGCAGAACTGGCGGAAGGTCAGGATCTTGCGCGGGATATACAGCAGGAAGGTGAACACCAGCGCGAAGAACGAGCCGAGCACCAGCGCCGCCGGCGAATCGCAGTCCGCGAACGCCTCGACGATGCTCGCGCCCTCCCAGAAGCCGCCGGTGTACAGCATACCGGCGATGCACAGACCGATCAGCGCGGTGATCGGCAGGATCAGGTCGTATACCTTGCCCGCGCCGCCGACCACGTGCGTTTCGCTCATCTCGGCCACGTCGCCGTCGGGGTGCCGCTGCGCGTGATGCTGCATGGCGGCGAAGTCCTTGTCCGACGCCATCAGCCAGAGCAGGAACACGATGGTCAGCAGGGCGTACAGGTTCATCGGGATCGTGTGCAGGAACAGCATGAAGCCGTCCATCGTGCTCGATTCCGGCAGCGACGAGCCGACCGCCGCCGCCCAGCTCGAGATCGGCGCGATGATGCAGATCGGCGCGGCCGTCGCGTCGATGATGTAGGCCAGCTTGGCGCGGGTGATGCGGTACTTGTCCGTCACCGGGCGCATGACCGTGCCCACGGTCAGGCAGTTGAAGTAGTCATCGACGAAGATGAACATCCCGAGGAACGAGGTCGCGAAGGCCGCGCCCCGGCGGGACTTGATGCTCTTGACCGCCCATTCGCCATAGGCGCGGGACGCGCCCGAGCGGGTGATCAGCGAGACGAGGATGCCCAGCAGCACCAGGAAGATGCAGATGTTGATGTTGTCCCCCAGCTTGCCGCCCATGATCGAAAAGGTCGTCTGCACGGCGTGCAGCGGATGGAAGCCGGTGTAGAGCAGCGTGCCGGTCAGGATGCCGATCAGCAGCGAGGAATAGACCTCCTTGGTGATCAGCGCCAGCGCGATCGCGATGATCGGCGGCAGCAACGTCCAGATCGTTGCAGTGATGTCCATTGACATAGCGTTTTCCCCCTTTGTTTTGCAGGATGGTCGGCGCTCTCCTGCAAGTCCCTTCTATTTTATATGGATCGAACGGGATCGGCAAGGGGAAAACGGCTTTTTTGGCGGCGTGGGGCGGATCTTTGTATGATCTGTGGAGGGGCGGCGGCCACCGGCGGGGGGAATTGTCACATCTGCGCCGCGCGGCGGTAGCGCTGCCATTCGCGCAGCACCTCGTGCCGCAGGGCGAGCACGCCCGCGAGGTTGGGCAGCGCCATCAGGCCGTTGAAGGCATCGGACAGCGCCCAGACCAGATCGAGCCGCATGGTGCAGCCCAGCACGGCCGCCGCGAGGAACAGCGCCCGATAGACCGGCACGGCGCGTGCGCCGAACAGGTATTCGGCTGCCCGCTGGCCGTAATACGACCAGCCCAGCAGCGTGGAAAAGGCGAACAGCGCGAGCGACACCGCGACGAAGCCGCCGCCCAGCCGCTCGAACACGGTCGAAAAGGCCTGCGCGGTCAGCGCGGCGCCCGTGGTCAGCCGGTCGAAAAGCGGCGTGCCCGCCGCGGCCGCATAGCGCAGCGGGTCGTATACGCCAGAGGTCAGCAGCACGAGCGCGGTGATCGTGCACATGACGATGGTGTCGAAAAACACCTCGAACACCGCCCACATCCCCTGTTCACAGGGCTCGTTCCCGTCGGCGGCGGCGTGCACCATGACCGACGAGCCCAGTCCGGCCTCGTTGGAGAACGCCCCGCGCGACACGCCGATGCGGATCGCCTGCGCCATGCCGTAGCCCAGCGCCCCGCCCGCACCGGCCTGCCAGTCGAACGCGCCGGACACGATCAGCCCGACGGCCTGCGGCAGCGCGGCGCGGGCGTGCCAGAGCACGGCGAGCGCCCCGCCGAGGTAGAACAGCGCCATCAGCGGAACGAGCGTCTGGGTGATGCAGGCGATGCGGCGCAGCCCGCCCAGCAGCGCCGCGCCCAGCAGCGCGGCCGTCACCAGCCCGGTCACGCGGGGCGGCACGCCGAACACGGCGGCAAGACCGCCGGCGATCGAGTTGCACTGGCTCATGTTGCCTACGCCGAACGAGGCCAGCACGCAGCACAGCGCGAACGCCCCGGCGAGCAGCGGGCTGTGCAGCCCGTTTTTGAGATAGAGCATGGGGCCGCCGCGCCACGCGCCGTCCGCCCCGCGCTCGCGATAGAGGATGCCGAGCGTGTTCTCGGCGAAGGCGGTCATCATGCCGAAAAAGGCCGACACCCACATCCAGAACACCGCGCCCGGACCGCCGATCGTCAGCGCGGTGGCGACACCGGCGATGTTGCCCGTGCCGACCGTGGCGGCGAGCGCGGTGCACATCACGCCGAAGGGCGACACCGCCGCCGCGCTGCGCGTGCGCCGCGCCGCGCCCGACAGGCAGGCCAGCAGCGTCTTGCGCAGCCACAGCCCCATGTGGCGCAGCTGGAACAGCCCCGTCCGCACGCTGAAATATACGCCCGTGCCCAGCAGCAGCGCGAGCAGCGGCACGCCCCAGATCAGGCCGTGCAGCCCCTGCCCGAGCGCGACGAGCGACTCGAACGCCATACGCATCCCCTCCATCCCTTTGACCCATCCACTATATGCTTGACTTTGCGGGTCGATCCGTTATAATGGAAAAGCAGTGCCGAGATCGGCCGTTTCGACCGGCTGCGGCACGTTTTTTCGGACGAAACAGCGAGGAGGACGCGCGATGCGATACTATGTTGCGCCGATGGAGGGCGTGACCGGTGCGGTCTATCGCCGCACGCACCATGAATTTTTCCCGGGGGCGGATAAATACTTCATGCCCTTTCTGACGCCGACCGCCCAGCCCAAGCTGACGCCCCGGCAGCTGCGCGAGGTCGCGCCCGAGAACAACGCGGGCGTGCCCGCCGTGCCGCAGCTGCTCAGCCGCACGGCGGCCGACTGCATCTGGGCGATCGAGGCGCTGGCCGCGCTGGGCTATCCGCAGGTCGATCTCAATCTGGGCTGTCCCTCGGGCACGGTGACGGCCAAAGGCAAGGGCGCGGGCTTGCTCGCCGACCCGGATGCGCTCGACCGCCTGCTGGACGCGGTGTACGCCGCCAGCCCGATCCCGGTGTCGATCAAGACCCGGCTGGGCATGGCAGATCCGGCGGAGTTCGACCGCCTGCTGGCGATCTACGACCGGTATCCGGTCGCCGAGCTGACGATCCACCCGCGCGTCCGGCAGGACTTCTATAAGGGACAGGTGCGCGAGGGCGCGTTCGCGGCGGCGCTGCCGCGCTGCACTATGCCGGTGTGCTACAACGGCGATCTGGTCAGCGAGCAGGACGTGCACGCGGTCGAGACGCGCTATCCCGCCGTGCAGGCGGTCATGATCGGGCGCGGGCTGATCGCCGACCCCGGTCTGATCGCGCGGTTGCGGGGCGCGCCCCGCGCCGGGCGGGACACGCTGGCCGCCTTCCACGACACGCTGTACGAGCGCTACTGCACGCAGTTCGGCGACCGGCGGGTGGCGGTGCAGCGCATGAAGGAGGTCTGGTCGTACCATCTGCACCTGTTCGACGACCATGAAAAGCACGGCAAGCGGCTGCGCAAGTCGCGCACGGCAGATGAGTATGAGCAGGCCGCGGCGGCCGTGTTCCGCGATCTCGAGCTGCGCGCGCAGCCCGTCCCCGCGTGGTTCCGTCCCGCGTGAGCGTGCGCGGGCGACGAAAAAGGCTCCCTGTGGGGAGCCTTTTTCGTCGCCGTTCGGCCTGACCGGGCGCTGTCGCCTCAGCCCAGCCGCTCTTTGCGCTCGCGGCCGTCGCGCAGCAGGGCGGTCAGCGTATCGCGGTCGCCCGCGCGGATCGCGCGGCGGTATTCGTCCAGATGGCGGATGATCTCGTCGATCTCGTCGGCCAGCGGGGCGGCGTTGCACAGGAACAGCTCGCTCCACATGGTCTCGTTCAGCTTGGCCACGCGGGTCAGATCCTTGTAGCTGCCCGCCGAATAGCCGTTGTGCTTGTCGGCCTCCGGGCTCTTGATGTAGGCCGAGGACACGACGTGCGCGAGCTGCGAGGTGAAGGCGATCATCTTGTCGTGCTGCTCGGCGGTGCAGCGCACGGTCTGCCCGAAGCCGAGCGACAGGAAATACGCCTCGAGCTGGGCGAGCACGGACTCGGTGCTGCTCGCGGTGGGGACGAAGATCATGCTCGCGCCGTCGAACAGGGTGGACAGCGAAAAATCCAGCCCGGAAAATTCGCGCCCGGCCATCGGGTGGCCGCCGACCAGCTGCACACCGGCGTCGAGCGCGGCCTGATCGAGCTGGTCGATCAAAAACCGCTTGACACCGACCATATCGACCACCACGCAGCCCTTTTTGAGCTGGGACATATGCGCCAGCAGCCAGTCCACCGTGGCCTGCGGATACAGGCCGATGATGACCAGATCGGCGTCCGGGTAGAGCGCCTCGGTCGCGATCGCGTCGATCGCGCCGTCGGCGAGCGCCTGCTCGGCGGTGGCGCGGGTGCGGTTCCAGCCCAGCACGCGGCTGTGCGTGCGGGTCTTGATCGTTTTGGCCATCGAGCCGCCCATCAGGCCGAGCCCGACGATGAGTACGGTATCAAACATGGGTCAGATCGTTCCTTTCTGGTCGTGCGCAGGGGGCTCGTTCCGGTCGCGCGGCGTGACGGCGCACAGGCGCTGCCACAGCGGCGTGACCCGGCACAGGACGAACACGAGCAGCGCCCCGGCGAGGTTGAGTATCAGATCGTCGATGTCACACGAGCCGGCGCCGGTGTACACCTGCGCCACCTCGACCGCCGTGATGCCCAGCGTGAGCGTGGCGGTGAAGAAAAAGATGCTGCGCTGCCAGCGGAACAGCGCGGGCAGGAACACGCCCATCGGCGCGAAGGCCACCAGATTGCCCAGCAGGTTGAGGATCACCAGCCGCAGCGAGATGTTGCCGTAGCCATAGGCGAGCAGGTAGTCCTCGATCGTGCGCAGCGGCACCAGATTGACCGCGTCGAGCTGGGTCGGCACGGAAAAGCCGCGCCCGAAGGCGTTGTCGAAGAACAATACGTTGGCCAGCACCCATAGATAGTACCAAAACAGCAGCAGCAGATAGTCGCGCCAGCGCTTGGCGCGGGCGGCGGGCGCGAGGCCGAAGAACAGCGACAGCCCGAGCAGCAGCGCGAAGGCCGCCGCGAAGCCCAGCTTGCCCTCCGGCCGGACGATCATGCCGGGCGCGAGCTCATAGTAGAGGTTGAGGCAGAGCACCGCGATGGTCAGGATCGCCGCGGCGGCGCGGATCAGTGTTTTCACGGGGGAGGTCCTCCTTTTCCGTGCGCGGGCGCGGCTGGGCGCGGCCGTCGCCCGCGGCGTGCCCTGCGTCACAGCGCGTCGGCCTGCGCCAGCCACAGCGCGGCGCACGCATCCGAGGGCATCCGCCAATCGCCGCGCGGCGACAGCGTGATCGTGCCCACCTTGGGGCCGTCCGGCAGGCAGGAGCGCTTGAACTGCTGGGAGAAAAAGCGCCGCAGGAAGGTGGTCAGCCATCGTTTGATCGTCGCCGCATCATAAGCGCCGGCGAAGGTCAGGCAGGCGATGCGGTAGATCTTGCGCGGCGGATAGCCGAAGCGCAGCATATAGTACAGGAAAAAGTCGTGCAGCTCATAGGGGCCGACCAGATCCTCGGTCTTTTGGCTGATCGCGCCGTCCTTGGGCGGCAGCAGCTCGGGCGAGACCGGGGTATCGAGCACGTCGCGCAGCACGGCGGCCAGCGCATCCGGCGTGCGGGCGGCCTCATAGGCCACCAGATAGCGCACCAGCGTCTTGGGGATCGAGGCGTTGACGCCGTACATGCTCATGTGGTCGCCGTTGTAGGTCGCCCAGCCGAGCGCCAGCTCGGACAGGTCGCCCGTGCCGATCACCATGCCGCCGGTCTTGTTGGCCAGATCCATCAGCACCAGCGTGCGCATCCGCGCCTGCCCATTCTCGAAGGTGACGGACAGATCGGCCTTGTCCTGTCCGATGTCGGCGAAGTGCTGATCGACCGCGGCCTTGATGTCCACCGTTTGGAGCGTCACGCCATAGGCCTCGGCCAGCTGTTCGGCGTTGCCCTTGGTGCGGGCGGTCGTGCCAAAGCAGGGCATGGTCACGGCGAGGATGCCCTCACGCGCCAGCCCCAGCAGATCGAAGGCGTGCACGGTGACGATCAGCGCGAGCGTCGAATCCAGCCCGCCCGACAGGCCGATCACCGCCGTTTTGGCACGGGTGTGGCGCAGCCGGGTGGCCAGGCCGGTCGCTTGCAGGGTCAGGATCTCCTCGCAGCGCGCGTCGCGCAGCGCCGGGTCGGCCGGGACGAAGGGCGTGCGCGGAAAACGGCGGTCGGCGAGGTCGCAGTCGCCCACCGGCAGCCGGAAGGGCATCTCCCACGCCGGGGCGGTCGTGAACGTGCCCATGCGCTGGCGCTCGTGCGCCAGACGTTGCAGATCGATGTCGGCATACAGGATGTCGTGCGCGAACAGGCGGCTCTCGGCCAGCAGCGCGCCGTTTTCGGCGATCAGGTCGTGTCCGGCGAACACCAGATCCTGCGTGGATTCGCCGAAGCCCGCGTCGGCATACAGATAGGCGCACAGCAGCCGCCCGGACTGCTGCCGCACCAGATCGCGGCGGTAGGCGGCCTTGCCGATGATCTCGTCCGAGGCCGACAAGTTGACGATGATGTGTGCGCCGCCCTGCGCGAGCTCGACCGACGGCGGCGTGGGCACCCACAGATCCTCGCAGATCTCGACGCCGAAGGTGAACAGCGGCGCATCCGCGCAGGTGAACACCTGCGCCCCGCCGAACAGCACGGTCTGCCCCAGCAGGTCGATCGGCGTGGGCTCGAGACCGGCGCCCGAGGTGAAGTGGCGCTGCTCATAGAACTCCGCATAGTTGGGCAGCGCGTGCTTGGGCACGAGGCCGAGCAGCCCGCCGCCGCACAGCACGGCCGCGACGTTATACAGCTTGCTGTGCCGGCGCAGCGGCAGACCGACCACGACGACCGCGCCGAGCGCCGCCGTCTCGTCCCGCACGGTGCGCAGCGCGTCCAGCGCGCCGTCCAGCAGCGTCTGCTGCAAGAACAGATCGCCACAGGTATAGCCGGTCAGGCACAGCTCGGGGAACACGATCAGCTTAGCGCCCCGCGCGGCGGCCTCGGTGGCCTTGGCGACGATCGCGGCGGCATTATACACACAGTCGGCCACGCGCAGGTCGGGCGTGGCGGCTGCGATCTTGACGAATCCATCCTGCATCACAGTCATCCTCCAGATGTTCAGATATAGTCAGTATACCTTGTTTCGCGCCGCAGCGCAAGCAGCAAAAAACCGCCTCGCGGCGGTTTTTCGCGTGTCCCCACGGGCTGACGGCGGTCAGAAGATGACCACGGTCGTGCCGATCGGGACGTTGTCGTAGATCCAGCGGATGTCGCTCTTTTGCATCCGCACGCAGCCGTGCGAGACCGGATAGCCCGAGCTGAAGTCATACTCGCGGTCGGTGCCGGGGTAGCACAGGCGCGAATGGAAGGCGTAGCCCGAGTTGGGGTAGAAGCCGACCACCGGGCGCACGGTATAGGTGCCGGTCGTCCAACCGGCGGCGGACTTATAGGTGACGTGGGTCACGCCGACCGGCGTGGGCGTGCTGGCCGCGCCCGTGCCGACGACGAAGCTCTTGACCAGCTTCCAGTCGCCCTTGGAGCCCTTGAAGATGTTGACGTGCTGATAGGCGCGGTTGATCCACGCGAGGTAGGGGGTCTTGCTGGCATAGCCCTTGGCGTTGACCCAGACCTCCTTTTCGGTGGCCGAATAGTCGTTCTTGACCGCGTAGCTGGTCGTATAGTTGCCGCGATAGGTCGAGGAGACCAAGCCCAGCACCCGCTTGGCGTCGCGCTCATAGTACCAAGCGTCCGAGTAGTTCTCGATCGGCACGGTCTTTTCGATGTAGCGCTGCTCGAGCTCGTCGGTGGAGGGGTTGTGATAGGTCAGGCGGAAGCCCATGGTGACGCTGGACGGCATATCCTTGGTGAAGTGGAAGGTGGTGGTGTGCCGCGACAGCGCATCGGCGGTCAGCAAAAAGTGGTCGTTGCCGCAGCCCGCGAGCGGCTGGCCGTCCTGATACCACTGGGCGGTGCAGGTCTTGGGCGCGGTCACGCCGGTGAACTTGACCTGCGTCAGCAGCGAGCCGCCCGGCGTGACCTTGGTGGGCACGCCCATCTCGAGGGCGACACCGGCCAGACCGGGATCGAGCTGCTCGGTGGTCACACCGGCGGGCAGGTCGATCGTGCGATCGACCACGCGGATGTCGATCGCCTCGGCGCGGCCGCGGCCATCGACCCGGGTGCCCACGCCCGCGACGGTCAGATTTTGCACCGCGCCGTTGAGCGTGAGCGCGTTGTGCTTGGCGCCGGGCGCGACCGTGACCGTGCCCACCGTGCCATCGACCACGATGGTGTTGCCGCTGCCCGTGATGGTCAGCGCATCGGCAGAAACGCCGGACAGGTCGATCGTGCGGCCGGAGGCGGTGATCTCGACCGCGTTCACCGCGCCCCGATAGGACACCGCGCCGCCCGTGCCCGCGATCACCAGCGTGTCGGTCTTGCTGTCGCGGGACAGGTAGACGGTCGCCGTGCCCGCCGGATCGACCGCGAGCGTGGTCAGCAGCGTGCCGTTGGACAGGGTGAGCGCGGTCTGCTCGCCGCCCTTGAGCACGATGCGCCCCTGCGCCGTCACGGCGTCCAGCACGGCCTCGGCGGTCGGCGCGGCAAAGACCAGATCGCCGGGAACGAGCACGTCCTCGACCCGGCTATCGGGCAGGGCGAGGATCGAGCCGCCCGCGAGGGCGGCGGGCGCGTCCTCCTGCGGCTGCACCAGATGGCTGGCGACCCGCGTGATCATCGTGACGAACTGGGCGCGGGTGAGCTGCGCCTGCGGGGCGAGCGTGGTCGCGGTGCTGCCTTGGATGATGCCGCTTTCGACGAGCACGGCGGCCGCCTGCCGCTGCGCGGCGGTCATCGCGTCGGCATCGGTGAAGGGCTGGAGCGCGTCGGACGCGGTCTGGGCGCGGTCGAACACGAAAGCGCGGGCGAGCAGCTCGAAGGCCTCGGCGCGGCTGGCCGGGGCATCGAAATAGCGGTCGTCATCGGCGGCGATCAGGCCGAGGTGGATCGCCTTGCCCAGATCGTTGGCGTACCATGCGTGCTGCGGCACGCGGGACAGGCCGGTGGTCGGCGCGGCGGTCGTCGCGCCGAGGGCGCGGTCGAGCATGACGATAGCCTCGGAACGCTTGACCGGGTGATCGGGCAACATCTTGCCGTCCACGCCCTTGAGCAGCCCCATGTCCACGGCGGTGCGCAGGGCGTTCTCCGCCCAGTGTCCCGCCACATCGGGAAAGACCGGCGCAGCCGGGGGCTGCGGCGCGTCCTCG
>JAUNJI010000060.1 GCA_030533295.1 Eubacteriales bacterium | reverse complement strand
GACCAAGGCCGCTGCCAAGGCCGAGCCGGTCAAGGCGACCGAGACCAAGGCTGCCGCCAAGGCCGAGCCGGCCAAAAAGCCGACCGCGCTCATCATCATGGATGGCTTTGGCCACCGTGATGAAAAGCAGGGCAACGCGATCGAGGTGGCCAAGACCCCCGCGCTCGACCGTCTGTTCAAGGAAGGTGCGCTGACCTACATCGGCGCATCCGGTCTGGATGTCGGTCTGCCGGAGGGGCAGATGGGCAACTCCGAGGTCGGCCACACCAATATCGGTGCGGGGCGGATCGTGTATCAGGAGCTGACCCGCATCACCAAGGACATCCGCGAGGGCGGTTTCTTCGCGAACGAGGCGCTCATGGGCGCGATCGACCAGTGCAAGTGGTTCGGTTCGACGCTGCACATCTTCGGTCTGCTGTCGGATGGCGGTGTCCATTCGCACATCGACCATATGTTCGCGCTGCTCGAGCTGGCGCGGCGCAACGGCCTGCGCAAGGTGTGCTTCCACTGCTTCATGGACGGTCGTGACACCCCGCCGCAGTCCGGCATCGAGTATATCGACCGCTTGCAGGCCAAGATCGATGCGGTCGAGGTGGGCTGCATCGCCACGATCGCAGGCCGCTACTATGCGATGGATCGCGACAACCGCTGGGACCGCGTCGAGAAGGCCTATCAGGCGATCGCCGAGGGCATCGGCGCACACGCCGCTTCGGCGCATGAGGCCATGCAGGCGTCCTATGACGCGGGCGTGACCGACGAGTTCATCGTGCCGGTCATCGTGACCGAGGGCGCGACCGTGCAGGACGACGATGCGGTGATCTTCGCCAACTTCCGTCCCGACCGCGCCCGTGAGATCACCCGCGCCTTCGTCGATCACGAGTTCGACGGCTTCGCCCGGACGCGCAAGAACATCCACTATGTGTGCATGACGCAGTACGACGTGACGATCGCGGGCGTCGATGTGGCGTATAAGTCGCAGCGCCTGACCAACACGCTGGGCGAGTATATCTCCGATCTGGGCATGACCCAGCTCCGCATCGCCGAGACCGAAAAGTACGCGCACGTCACGTTTTTCTTCAACGGCGGCGTCGAGAAGGAGTATCCGGGCGAGGATCGCGCACTGATCCCGTCGCCCAAGGTCGCGACCTATGACCTTCAGCCCGAGATGAGCGCCCCGGCCGTGACCGAGGCGTGCGTCGAGCGCATCCTGTCCGGCAAGTATGATCTGATCGTGCTCAACTTCGCCAACTGCGACATGGTCGGCCACACCGGTGTGTTCGAGGCGGCGGTCAAGGCCATCGAGGCGACCGATCAGGGCGTGGGCAAGGTCGTCGATGCGGTCTTGCAGATGGGCGGCCAGTGCCTGATCACGGCCGACCACGGCAACGTCGATCAGATGCTCGATGCAGACGGCGTGACCCCGTTCACCGCCCATTCGACCAACCCGGTGCCGCTCGTGATGGTCGGCCATGCGGGCAAACTGATGGACGGCGGCGTGCTCGCCGACCTCGCGCCCACCCTGCTCGACATGATGGGTCTGCCGCAGCCGGCCGAGATGACCGGGCACAGCCTGTTGACCAAGTAAAGGGCGGATCCCTTTTTTGGATAGAGGATCGTCTCGCCGCGCCCCTTGGCGCATCGGGACGACCCCATGATGATGCGCAACCCTAAGATCAATATAAAGGAGAATGATGTATGAAGGGCTACATTGAGATCGTTGATGTGCTGGGCCGTGAGATCATGGATTCCCGCGGCAATCCGACCGTCGAGGTCGAGGTCTATGTGGAGGGCGACACCGGTGCCTACATGGGCCGCGCGGCTGTGCCGTCCGGCGCGTCCACGGGCATTTTCGAGGCCTGTGAGCTGCGCGACGGCGACAAGTCCCGCTACAATGGCAAGGGCGTGCTCAAGGCGGTGGATGCGGTCAACGGCGAGATCGCGGAGACCATCATCGGCATGAACGCGCTCGACCAGCAGGCCATCGACAAGGCCATGATCGAGGCCGACGGCACCCCGAACAAGACCAAGTTCGGCGCGAACGCGATCCTGGGCGTGTCGCTGGCGGTGGCCAAGGCGGCTGCCGAGGCGCTCTCGCTGCCGCTGTACAACTATATCGGCGGCTGCAACGCCAAGACCCTACCGATGCCCATGATGAACATCCTCAACGGCGGCGCACACGCGACCAACAACGTCGAGATCCAGGAGTTCATGATCATGCCGGTCTCTGCGCCCTCCTTCCGTGAGGCGCTGCGCCGCTGCGCAGAGGTGTTCCACCAGCTCAAGACCACGCTCAAGGAGAACGGCACCCCGGCCGCCGGCGTGGGCGACGAGGGCGGATATGCGCCCAACCTGAAGAAGGACGAGGACGCGCTCAAGGTGATCGTGCAGGCGATCGAGGAGGCTGGCTACAAGCCGGGCGAGGACTTCATGATCGCGATCGACGCGGCTTCCTCCGAGTGGTGGAACGACGAGGAGAAGTGCTATATCCAGCCCAAGTCCGGCAAGAAGCTGACCCAGCAGCAGCTGGTCAAGATGTGGAAGAACTTCGCGGAGAAGTATCCGATCATCTCGCTCGAGGACGGCATGGCTGAGGAAGATTGGGAAGGCTGGGAGATGCTGACCAAGGCGCTGGGCGACAAGATCCAGCTCGTCGGCGACGATCTGTTCGTGACCAACACCTCCCGCCTCAAGAAGGGCATCGACATGGGCGTGGGCAATGCGATCCTGATCAAGGTCAACCAGATCGGCTCGCTGACCGAGACGCTGGACGCGATCCAGATGGCCAACCGCGCGGGCTACACCGCGGTCGTTTCGCACCGTTCGGGCGAGACCGAGGACGCGACCATCGCCGACATCGCGGTGGCGCTCAACGCTGGCCAGATCAAGACCGGTGCGCCCAGCCGTACCGACCGCGTCGCCAAGTACAACCAGCTGCTCCGCATCGAGGAAGAGCTGGGCGAGGATGTCGCGCAGTATCTGGGCAAGGATGCCTTCTTCAACCTGAAGAACAAGTAAGCTGCCGCTGCTGACAGCTCCACAGTATAAAAAGACCCCCGTGTTCGTTGGAACACGGGGGTCTTTGCGCGTCAGGGCGGTCTTGCGATGTGGGATAAGGAAGGCGGCGGTCACAGCAGCTCGTGCACCAGCTTGCGCAGGCGATCCATATCGACCGGCTTGGCCAGATGGGCGTCCATACCGGCATCCAACGAGCGCTGGATGTCCTCCGCGAAGGCGTTGGCGGTCATCGCGACGATGGGGATCGTCTTGGCCTGCGGGTGCGCGCAGCCGCGGATCAGCCGCGTCGCGTCGTAGCCGTTCATCACCGGCATCTGCACGTCCATCAGGATCAGCTGATAGGTGCCCGGCTGCGACTGCGCGAAGGCCTCCTGTGCCAGCTTGCCGTTTTCAAACACGTCGCAGGTGGCGCCCTCCATCTCGAGCAGCTCGGTGAGGATCTCGGCGTTGAGCTCGTTGTCCTCAGCGACCAGCACGTGCTTGCCTTGCAGGCTGTTCGGGCCGGTGGCGGCGGGCGTGGTCGGCCGCGTGCCCTCGAGGATCTCTTGCAGTTTATAGCGGAAGCTGCCCTCGAAAAAGGGCTTGGGCAGGAACCCATCGACCACGCCATCCATCGCCTTGTCCTCGATCTCGGAATAGTCGTAGCTGGTCAGGATCATGATCGGCACATCGGTCGGCACGATGTGCCGGATCTGCTGCGCGACCTCGATCCCGCTCTGGCCGGGCATCTTCCAATCCAGCAGGATGGTCTGATAGGGGAAACTGCTGTTTTGCGCGGCCGTCACCCGCTCGATCGCGGTCTTGCCATCGAGCGCGGTGTCCACCCGCACGCCGACCTGCGCCATCGTCCATTCGACGTTGCGGCCGACCGATTCCTCGTCGTCTACGACCAAGATGTGCGAGATGCGGTGGCGTTTCCAGAAATCCTCATGCTCGGTGACATCGGCCAGACGCAGATCGAGCTCGACCGTGAACACCGAGCCCTTGCCTTTTTCGCTCTCGACCGTGATGGTGCCGCCCATCAGGTCGATCAGGTTCTTGGTGATCGCGAGCCCCAGACCGGTGCCCTGCGTTTTGCTGATGACGCTGTTTTGCTCGCGGCTGAAGATGTCGAAGATCGAGTTGAGGTACTGCGGATCGATGCCGTAGCCGTTATCGGTCACGCGGAAGCTGTATTTGGCCAGCTGCGGCGAGGCTTGCTCGATCTCCGCGACCTCGAGCACGACGTGGCCGCCGTTCGGCGTGTACTTGACCGCGTTGGTCAGCAGGTTGAGCAGGATCTGATGCAGCCGCAGCTTGTCCACCTGCACCATCTCGTGTCGCACGTTGCGGATCTCGATGTCGAACTGGTGGCCTTTTTCCTTCATCTGCGGGCGGATGATCGTGTTGATGTCGTCGATCACCTCGGCCAGACTGGTCTCGTCGAGGTTGAGCGTCGCCTTGCCGCTCTCGATCTTGGTCATATCCAGCACATCGTTGATCAGGCCGAGCAGATGCTGGCTGGAATGGGTGATCTTTTGGGCGTATTCGCGCACCTTGTCCGGGTCCTCGGCGTCGCGCTGGATCAGCGTGACGAAGCCGATGATCGCGTTCATCGGCGTGCGGATGTCGTGCGACATATTGGACAGGAACACGCTCTTGGCGCGGTTGGCATCCTCGGCGATCGAGAACGCCTGCTCGGCCATGGCGCGGGTCGTCTCGAGCTGGTGCTGCTTTTTGCGGCTGAACCAGATATACAGCGCGAACAGCACGAACAGCAGCGTCAGGAAGATGCAAAAGATCGACAGCGAGTTGTGGTTGATCGAAGCGCCCAGCTCCAAGATCATGCTTTCGATCACCGCATAGGGCATCAGGGTGACGAGCGCCCAGTCGGTGTTGGGCAGGGGCGAATGATAGAGGTAGTACCCCTCGCCGGTCTGCGTGGTCAGGTAGAAGGTGCCGGTGCCGCCCGTCCGCAGCCCCTCGGTCAGGTCGCGCAGGTCGGTCTCGTTGGCGAAGGTCGCCGCGCGCTTGAGCGTGCTCAGCAGGTTGGAGCCGCGGAAATGCCCGGTGGGCTCGCTGAGGATGACATAGGTGCCGTCCCGGGTGACGACGCTGGAATAGGTGTGCGACTGCTCGTTGGCCAGCACCATGGTCTTCATCATGGTCTCGGTGTCCAGACCGGCCAGCACGCCGACGAAATGCACGTCCCGCGAGGGGACGGGCGGCAGGCTGGTGCCGAGCAGGATCACCTCGTCGTTCTGGATCTTCTCGTTATAGGAGATCAGGTGGGTCTCGCCGTGCAGCAGCTTGCTCAAAAAGCTCACCTTGCTGGCGGCGGGGTAGACGCCGGTGCCATCGTGGTAAAAGCCGTCCTCATCGACGAAGGCCAAAAAGGAGAGCTGGTAGGTCTCCTTCATGTCGTTGAGATAGTGGAGCAGCGCCTGCTCGTCGTCCGCGATGTCATCGGTCAGCAGCCGCGCGACCGAATCGAGGTGGGCGAAGTGGTATTGCAGGGCAGAGCGCATATGCTTGCTGGTCGAGCTGGACAGCTCGCGCAGATAGAGCTGGCTGATCTGCGCGGCGGTCTTGTCGGCCATGGCGCTGGCCGTGCGGGTCGTCCAGCCCGACCCGGCGAAGATGGCTGCCGCCAGCAGGAGCAGCATCATCCCGACGTATCCGACGATGCGCGTTTTTTTCATGTTCCTTCATCTCCCGATGATCTGGTCAGGGGATCCATCCGGGCGGCCGGGCGGCCGGGGATGGCGTGTGGGTCAGGTCGGTGCGGCGGCGCGGCCGTCAGTCGGCGACCGTGATCCGTCCCTCGAGCGTGGGGGCGATGGCCTGTCCCGGATGCGCGGCGAAATAGCTCTTGAGCGCGTCGCGGTAGGTGCCGCCGGTCTCTGTCACCAGCTCGACGCCCTTGGGCAAGGTGTCGTCATAGACGTTGAACATGACGTAGCCATCGCCGTTGCCCTCGGCATAGGTGCTGGCGCCCGCCATGTAGTCGGTGATCGCCACGAGATAGGAATGGCGGTCATCGAGCGCCGAGCCGTCGGGCAGGGTATAGGCCAGCAGCTCGCTGGGCGCGTCGCCCTGCATCGGGCGGTAGGTATAGTGCAGCCCGGAGACTTGCAGGAACCGCCCGCCGGGGATGTCCCGGCCGCGATCGGTCTGCGAGATGCCGTTGGCGAGCGCCTTGCGCAGCGCTTCGCCGGTCGCCTCGACCGTGATGATCTTGTTGTTATAGGGGCAGACCGCAGCCAGATCGGCGTCCCACACGTCGCCCGCGTACAGGCTCGAGCGGATACCGCCGCCGTTGACGAGCGCGATCTCCGCGCCGGTGTAGTGGCGCACCGCGTCCGCGATCAGGTCGCCGAGCGCGGTCTCCTCCCGGCGGGTGTTGTAGTTGGCGTACAGCAGGTCGCTGGCGACCTGACCGACGATCGTGCTGGCCTGGTCGGCCGTGTCCAGACCGTTGCGGTTATAGTTATCGACGGCGCTCATCGCGGCGCTGAGCGTCGCGCGGCCGGCGATCACCATGCTCATCTGCCGCCCGAAGTACTGGACGAGGTCGTTGGGCAGGGTGGCGTCGAACACATAGCCGTTATCGACCGTGTCGCGGATGTCGGCCGGCAGGTCGTGCGTCGCGCCGACATCGGCCTTCAGATAGGAGACGACCGCCCGGGAATCCTGCATGAGCGCCCGCTGTCCCTTCTCGGTGGACAGCAGCGCGAGCACGCGCAGCGTGGCGTCCAGCTTTTGTTCCTGCCCGGGCGCGGCCAGCGCCTGATTGACGGCCAGATAGCCGTTGCCGATGCTGACCAGCCAGCCTGCGCGGCCGGCGCGGCTCAGGAAGGGGATCATGGTGAACTCGTCGTCGCTCTCGGCTGCCGCGAGGTTTTGATACAGCTCGGTGCTGCCATAGGCGAGCACCATCGTGCGGTCGAGCAGCCGGTCGAGCACGTGCACCGCGTTCTTGCTCGAGGTCATGACGCTGGTGCTCGACAGATTGGTGCCGGGATCGAAGTAGCCCTGCTCGATGCAGCGCAGCAGCAGATCCATCGCCGGTTCCATGTGCCCGGAGAAGGTCGCCTTGCCCTCTTGCAGCTCCTCCAGCCAGATCACGCCCTCGGGCAGGGCGAGGAAATCGGGCACATAGTTGCCAAAGATCTGGTTGGCGAGGTAGCTCTCGCCGATGTTATAGAAACCGATGCTGTCCCCGTTGCTGCCGACGCCCACGCCCTTGTCCTTGGCGGCTTGCAAGATCGCGAGGATCTGCTGGTCGTTCTGGGGCAGGTCGAAGCCCAGCTCCTCGACCAGCGTTTTGTTGACCACGTAGCCATAATACTGCCCCGGCAGCGGGACATAGTGGGTCTGTCCATCGACCAGCAGCGTTTTCATGACCGCGCTGGAGTAGTTGAGCACCAGATCCTCGGCGCTGAGGTCATAGGTGTAGTCGCGGACCGCCCCGCCCGGCAGCGTGGTCATGATCAGGTCGCTCCCGTGGCCGTTTTTGAGCCGCCGCTCGCTTTCGTTGTCCAACGTGGCGCTGGCGTTCTGCTCGACCACGAGATCGATGTCGTCGTAGATGTGCTCGACCAGCGCCTCCAAGGTCGGGAGCTTGTTGAAGTGCATCATCGTGACCTGCGTGCGCTGCGGCGACGCGGTCTGATCGGGCACGGTGTCCGGCGTGCAGGCCGACAGCGGCAGCAGCAGCGCGAGACCGAGCCCAATGGCCTTCATCGCGTTCGTTCTCATATGCCCATCCCCTCTCTCGTCATCGCGACGATGACTTGATTTTTTTCATTATAGCACGATCGTCCGGCGGTGTATACGCCTTGTTGACGAAATTTATCGCAGATAGCAGCGGGGCGTCGGACGGGCGCGAAAAAAAGAGGAAAACCGCGAAAAAGCACTTGCGTGCGCGGGGCGATGCCTGTATCATAAGGGGTGGAAAACAGCCCGCGCCGCCGGACGGGGCGCGGGCATGAAGGAGAGGATCTGTGTGGGAAAAACGCGACCGCAGCTGCTGCTGTCTCTGGCGGACTATTCCAAGGAAAAATTCGGGAAAGATCTGGTGTCCGGCATCATCGTGGCGATCATCGCGTTGCCGCTGTCCATCGCGTTGGCGCTGGCCTCCGGGGTGTCGCCCGAGCAGGGACTGTACACCGCCATCGTGGCGGGCTTTTTGATCTCGGCGCTGGGCGGCAGCAAGGTGCAGATCGCCGGGCCGACCGCCGCCTTCGCCGCCATCGTGGCGGGCATCGTCGCCCGCAACGGGATGGACGGGCTGATCGTGGCCACCGTGCTGGCCGGTATCCTGCTGATCGTGATGGGCGTGCTGCGCATGGGCAGCATGATCCGGTTCATCCCGTATACGATCACCACCGGCTTCACCGCCGGTATCGCGGTGACGATCCTGATCGGCCAGCTCAAGGACTTTTTCGGCGTCACGTTCCGGCACGCCCCGATCGAGGCGGTGGCAAAGCTCAAGGAGTTCTTGCTCTGTCTGGGCACGGCTCGCCCGTGGGCGGTGGCGATCGGCTGCCTCGCGCTGGCGATCCAGATCGTCTGGCCGCGGTTTTTCCGGCGCGTGCCGGCCTCGCTGGTGGCGGTGGTGGTGACGGCGGCGCTGGTGCAGGGGCTCGCCCTGCCGGTGGACACCATCGGCGACCTGTATACGATCGCGGGCGAGCTGCCCCGGCTGACCCTGCCGCACATCACCTATGGCACGGTGGCGGCCGTGCTGCCCGATGCGTTCACGATCGCCATTTTGGCGGCGATCGAGTCGCTGCTGTCCTGCGTGGTGGCCGACGAGATGATCGGCGCCCGGCATGACTCCAGCATGGAGCTGATCGCGCAGGGCGTGGGCAACGCCGCGTCGGCGCTGTTCGGCGGTATCCCCGCCACCGGCGCGATCGCCCGCACGGCGGCCAACATCCGCAACGGCGGCGTGTCCCCGGTGGCCGGTATGGTGCACGCGGGCGTGCTGTTGCTCACGCTGGTGTGCTTCATGCCCTATGCGGCGCTGATCCCCATGCCGTGCATCGCTTCGATCCTGTTCATGGTGGCGTATAACATGAGCGGCTGGCGGGTGTTCGTCCGCGTGCTCCGCCGCTCGCCCAAGAGCGATGCGGCCGTGCTGCTGACCACCTTTTTGCTCACCGTGGTCTTCGATCTGGTGGTGGCGATCGGCGTGGGGCTGTCGCTGGCCTGCCTGCTGTTCATGAAGCGCATGGCCGACGTGGCCAAGGTCAAGGAATGGCAGTATGTCGAGGACACCTCGGACGAGCAGGGGCGGTTCCGCCCGGTGCCCGCCCATGTGATGGTCTATGAGATCGAGGGGCCGATGTTCTTCGGCGCGGCCGACCAGATCCCGCACATCGCGCCGGGCGAAACGCGCCGCGTGATGGTGCTGCGGATGCGCAGCGTGCCCGCGCTCGATGTCACCGCGCTCAACAGCCTGACCCGGCTGTGGAGCGAGTGCGAGCGGGCGGGCGTGCAGGTGGTCTTTTCCCACGTCAACGAGCAGCCGCTGTCGGTGATCCGCAAGGCGGGCTTTTATGAGCAGGTGGGCGCGGACAACTTCTGTCCCAATATCGACGCTGCGCTCGAACGCGCTGCCCAGCTTTGACCATTTTTTTCGTGTGAATGAGCTGCCGGTCGCCCCGGCGGCTCGTTTTTTTGCCTATCGTCAACCGAAAGATCGATTTCGGTTGACGGTGGCCGACCGCTGTGGTATACTGTTGTCACGATGGCCGGCGGTGCGGGCCGCCCTGCGACGGGCGCTGCGCGGTCGCGCCTCGATCACGACAGGGAGAGACGATATGCAAAAGATCAAAACGAAAGACATGATCCTGTGTGCGCTGTTCGCCGCGCTGATCGCGGTGGGGGCGTTCCTGCACATCCCGGTGCCGGTGGTGCCGTTCACGCTGCAACTGCTGTTCACCATGCTGGCCGGACTGCTGCTCGGCGGCAAGCTGGGCGCGCTGTCGGTGTGCATCTACATCGCGATCGGCCTGCTCGGCCTGCCGGTGTTCGCCGAGGGCGGCGGCATCGCCTATGTGCTCAAGCCCAGCTTCGGGTATATCATCGGCTTCGTGCTGGCGACCTATGTGACCGGCACCATCGCCAACCAGACCCGCACGCCCAGCTACCGGCGGCTGCTGGTGGCCAACTTCCTCGGTCTGGCGATCGTGTACATCTGTGGCATGGTCTATTATTACTGCATCAGCGCCTTTTATCTGGGCACGCCGATCGGCCTGTGGCCGCTGTTCCTGTACTGCTTTTTGCTGGTGGTGCCGGGCGACATCGTGCTGTGCCTGCTGTGCGCGGTGCTGGGCAAGCGGCTGATCCCGCTCATGGAACGGAAGTGAAACGATATGACAGTTTGTGAAACGATGGCCATGCGGGTGCGGGCGGGCGAACGCCTGACCCGCGCCGATGCGCTGTGCCTGTATGAGCAGCCGCTCGACGCGCTGTGCGCGGCAGCCGACGCGCTCCGGCGGCATTTTTGCGGCAATGTGTTCGATCTGTGCACGATCATCAACGGAAAATGCGGGCAATGCTCGGAAAACTGCCGCTTTTGCGCCCAATCGGCGCATCATCACGCCGATGTGACCAGCTATCCGCTGCTGCCGGACGATGCGATCGTCGCGCAGGCCGCGCGGGACAAGGCGCGGGGCGTCCTGCGGTTTTCGATCGTCACCTCGGGCAAGCGGCTGTCCGAGGCCGAGGTCGAGCGGATGTGCACGGTCGTGCGCCGCATCCGCGAGACGGTCGGGATCGAGGTGTGCGTGTCCTTCGGCCTGCTGGACGAGGCGGCGTTCCGCTGTCTCAAGCAAGCGGGCGTCAGCCGCGTGCATAACAATCTCGAAACGTCGCGGCGCTACTTCCCGCAGGTGTGCACCACGCACACCTTCGACGATAAGCTGGCCGCGATCGGCGCGGCGCAGGCCGCCGGGCTGACCGTGTGCAGCGGCGGGATCATGGGACTGGGCGAAACGCCTGCCGACCGCATCGATATGGCGCTCACGCTGCGCGAGCTGGGCATCAAGAGCGTGCCGGTCAATCTGCTGTCGCCGATCCCGGGCACGCCGTTCGAGGACAACGTCCGCCTGACGGCGGATGAGCTGTGCCGCATCGTGGCGGTGTACCGCTTTTTGCTGCCCGATGCGTCCATCCGACTGGCGGGCGGACGGGGGCTGCTGCCCGATAAGGGGCGGAGCTGCCTGCTGTCCGGCGCCAACGCCGCGATCACCGGCGATATGCTGACGACCGCGGGCATCACCACCCAGACCGATCTGGCGCTCCTGCGGGAGCTGGGCTATCAGCCGGGTCTGTGCCATGGGTAAGCGGCTTTTTATCGTCGGCACGGGCACCGACGTGGGCAAGACCTATGTGACCGGTCTGATCGTCAAGGCGCTGCGGGAGGATGGCCAGCGCGCCGCCTATTACAAGGCCGCGATGAGCGGCAACGAGCGCGGGGCGGATGGGCATCTGCGCCCGGGCGATGCGCTGCTGGTCAAGCAGACCGCCGGGATCGAGCAGCCGGTCGAGGAGATGTGCCCTTATGTATATGAGGCCGCGGTCTCGCCCCATCTGGCGG
>JAUNJI010000059.1 GCA_030533295.1 Eubacteriales bacterium | reverse complement strand
CAAGACCGGCGCGTCTAAGCTGTACATCGAGGATCTGACCAAGGAATTCGTCGATGACTACATCATCCCCACCATGAAGGCGGGCGCGACCTATGAGCAGTACCTGCTCGGCACCTCGTTCGCGCGTCCGATCATCGCCAAGCGCATCGTGGAGATCGCGCTCAAGGAAGGCGCGGATGCGATCTGCCATGGCTGCACTGGCAAGGGCAACGATCAGGTGCGTTTCGAGCTGGCGATCCACGCTTTCGCGCCGCAGATGGACATCATCGCGCCGTGGCGCTTCTGGGAGCTCAATTCCCGCGAGAAGGAGATCGAGTATGCGGAGGCGCATGGCATCCCGCTCAAGATCAACAAGGAGACCAACTACTCGAAGGATAAGAACCTGTGGCACCTGAGCCACGAGGGTCTGGATCTCGAGCTGCCCTCCAACGAGGCGCCGATCGATCGTCCGGGCTTCCTCGAGCTGGGCGTTTCGCCCGAGCAGGCGCCGGATACGCCGACTTATGTCACCATCCACTTTGAAAAGGGCGTTCCGACCGCCGTCGATGGCGAGCAGATGGACTCGGTCGCGCTGATCGAAAAGCTCAACCAGCTGGGCGGCGCGAACGGCGTCGGTATCCTGGACATCGTCGAGAACCGCTTGGTCGGCATGAAGAGCCGCGGTGTATATGAAACGCCGGGCGGTGCGGTGCTGTATGCCGCGCACCAGAAGCTGGAGGAGATCACCCTCGATAAGGAGACCGCGCACTACAAGGCGCTGGTCGCGATGAAGTTCGGTGAGATCGTGTACAATGGCCAGTGGTACACCCCGCTGCGCAAGGCGCTCTCGGCCTTCGTCGATTCCACGCAGGAGACCGTCACCGGCGATGTCAAGCTCAAGCTGTACAAGGGCAACATCATCCCGGCCTCCGTCACCTCGCCGTTCAGCCTGTACTCCGAGGATATGGCCACCTTCAACGAGGACGACTGCTACGATCAGGCGGATTCCGCAGGCTTCATCAACCTGTTCGGCCTGCCGCTCAAGGTCCGTGCGCTCAATGACCAGATCTTGTTCGGCAAGACCGGTGAGCACTTCCCGTCGGTGGAGAAATAAGAAAAATATCGTGGGGCGGCATGTCCGGGATGTGCCGCCCTACGGGTGTTTTGTGAGGTAACGTGATATGGCAAAATTATGGGCAGGACGGTTCCAGAAGGAGACCGATCTGGTCGTCAATGACTTCAACTCTTCGATCCTATTCGACTGCCGCCTGTATCGGGAGGACATCACCGGCTCGATCGCGCACGCGACCATGCTGGGCAAGCAGGGCATCATCGAGGAGCACGAGGCGGAAAAGATCGTCGAGGGGCTGAAGGGCATCCTTGCGGATATAGAGGATGGCAAGGTGGAGTTCTCGCTCGATTATGAGGACATCCACATGAATATCGAGCAGCTGCTCACCGAGCGCATCGGTGACACGGGCAAGCGCCTGCATACCGGCCGTTCGCGCAACGATCAGGTCGCGCTCGATATGCGTTTGTATGTCAAGAGCGAGATCCGTGAGATCATCGCGATGATCTGCACGTTCATGAAGGCGCTCGCCAAAAAGAGCCGCGAGAATCTGGACGCGGTCATGCCGGGCTACACGCATTTGCAGCGGGCGCAGCCGACCACCTTCGCGCATTATATGATGGCTTATGCCAATATGCTCAAGCGCGACATCACCCGCTTGCAGGATTGCTATGAGCGTATGGACGAGATGCCGCTCGGCTCGGGCGCGCTCGCCTCGACCACCTATCCGATCGACCGCGAGCTCGTGCGTCAGCAGCTCGGCTTCGACCGACTGACCGACAACTCGCTCGACGGCGTTTCCGATCGCGATTACTGCGTCGAGCTGCTCTCTGCGCTGTCCATCCTGATGATGCACCTGTCGCGTCTGTCCGAGGAGATCATCTCGTGGTGCTCGTGGGAGTTCAAGTTCGTCGAACTGGACGACGCCTACTCCACCGGCTCGTCCATCATGCCGCAGAAGAAGAACCCGGACGTGTGCGAGCTGATCCGCGGCAAGACTGGCCGCGTGTATGGTGCGTTGACCACCATGCTGACCGTGCTCAAGGGTCTGCCGCTGGCGTACAATAAGGATATGCAGGAGGATAAAGAGGCGGTGTTCGGCGCGATCGACACGGTCAAGCAGTGCCTCGAGGTGTTCACCCCGATGTTCTCCACCATGACGCTGCGGCGGGACAATATGCGCAAGGCGGCCTCTGCTGGCTTCATCAACGCGACCGATTGTGCGGATTATCTGACCAAAAAGGGGATGCCCTTCCGCGATGCGTACAAGACGGTCGGCCGTCTGGTCAACCAGTGCATCAAGGCGGACGAGACGCTCGAGACCATGACCATGCGCGACTTCGCCGCGATCTCCAACAAGTTCGGAGACGATATTTACGATGCGCTCGACCTGCACACCTGCGTGAGCGAGCGCAAGGTGATCGGCGGTCCTGCGCCGCAGGAGGTCACGCGCCAGATCGAAAAGATCGAGCGCTTTATCGCAGACATCGAAGAGGATGCGTGATATGAGACCAAAGATCTATATCGACGGCAGAGAAGGCACGACCGGCCTGCAGATCTACGAGCGCTTGGGCGATCGGGACGACATCGAGCTGCTGCTGATCGATGAGGACAAGCGCAAGGACACCGAGGAGCGCCGCAAGTTCCTCAATGCAGCGGACATCGTGTTCTTGTGCCTGCCGGATGCGGCGGCGCGGGAGGCGGTCAGTCTGATCGAAAACGACGCGGTATGCGTGATCGATGCCTCGACCGCGCACCGCACCGACCCCGATTGGGATTACGGCTTTGCCGAGTTGTCCCGCGCACACCGTGCGGCGATCGCGGCCTCGCGGCGGGTGGCGAATCCGGGGTGCCATGCCAGCGGTTTCATCGCGTCGGCCTATCCGCTGGTATCGTGCGGCATCGTGCCCGAGGATTTCGCGTTCACCTGCTCGTCGCTGACCGGCTACTCGGGCGGCGGCAAAAAGATGATCGCGGAGTATACAGACGAAAACCGCGATCCTCGGCACGATTCCGAGCGTATCTACGGCTTGGATCTGCATCACAAGCACCTGCCGGAGATGGTCTATGTGTGCGGGCTGACGCAGCTGCCGGTGTTCGTTCCCATCGTGGGCGATTTTTACAAGGGCATGGCGACGACGCTCATGCTGCCGGGCGTGGACGCGCATCGTGTGCACGAGGCGCTCGCCGACCATTACGCAGGGCAAAAGCTGGTCACGGTCGCGCCGTTCGGCGGCGAGGAGCCGGTGATCTATGCGAATACGATGGCAGGGCGCGACAGTATGCGCCTGATCGTGTGCGGCCATGCGGAGCAGACGATCGTCACCGCACTGTTCGACAACCTCGGCAAGGGTGCGTCGGGCGCAGCGGTGCAGAATATGAACATCATGCTCGGGTCAGAGGAGACGACAGGGCTCGTCCTGTGACGATCCAAGGCACCATATCCCGCTCCCCGGTGAGCGGCAAGGAGAATGTAGCTATGAAGATCATCGAAGGCGGCGTTTGCGCCGCAAAAGGCTTTACCGCGGGCAGCATCCGTAGCGGCATCAAGGATGGCCGGACGCAGGATGACACCGCGATCATTTTTAGCGCGTGCGAGTGCACCGCCGCGGCGACGTATACCATGAACCGCGTCAAGGCCGCGCCACTGTATGTGACGATGGAGCATCTGGAGGACGGTGTAGCGCGTGCGATCATCGCCAACGCAGGCAATGCCAATGCCTGTGCGCCCGACAGCATGGAGAACGCCCGTCGCATGGCCAAGGCCGCGGCGCAGGTGCTCGGCGTGCAGGAGGACGATGTGATCGTCGCCTCGACCGGTGTGATCGGTCAGCGTTTGCCGGTCGAGTGTATCGAGGAGCATCTGCCCTCGATCGTGCTGAGCGAGGATGGCTCGGAAAAGGCCAACCGCGCCATCATGACCACGGACACCAAGACCAAGACCGCTGCGGTCGAGTTCACCATCGGCGGCAAGACCTGCCGCATCGGTGGGATCTGCAAGGGCAGCGGCATGATCCACCCCAATATGGGCACCATGCTGTCCTTCCTGACGACCGATTGCGCCATCACGCATGAGATGCTGACCGAGGCGTTGCAGGAAAACGTCCGCCGGACTTATAACCGCGTGACGGTGGATGGAGATACCTCGACCAATGATATGTGTGTGGTGCTCGCCAACGGGCAGGCTGGCAATGAGCAGATCGAGTGGCAGGACGAGTCGTATCAGGCGTTCTGCAAGGCGCTCAACGAGGTCAACACCCGTCTGGCGCGTCAGATCGCGGCAGATGGGGAAGGGGCGACCAAGCTCGTGACCTGCACGGTCGAGCGTTCCCGCTCCGAGGAAGTCGCCGAGCGGCTGGCCAAGGCGGTCGTCGGTTCGTCCCTCGTCAAGGCTGCGATGTTCGGTGCGGATGCCAACTGGGGGCGCGTGCTGTGCGCGATGGGCTATTCCAAGGCGCCGTTCCGGCCGGAGTATGTGTCGATGGCGTTCGAGTCCGTCGCAGGCCGTGTCGAGGTGTGCGACAAAGGCGCGGGGCTCGCGTTCGACGAGGAGCTGGCCAAAAAGGTGCTCTCGGAGAACGAGATCACGATCTGTGTCGATGTCAACGAAGGCACGCATCGCGCGACGGCGTGGGGCTGTGACCTGACCTATGACTATGTAAGGATCAACGGCGATTACCGCACCTGAGCGGCAACGGTGCGGCGATAGACGAGCACACGAAAAGGGTGAGTGGAGAATGGATACACAACTGGATGCAGAGCTGAACGCCAAGATCCTGGTCGAGGCACTGCCGTTCATTCAAAAATACTACGGGCAGACGGTCGTCGTCAAATACGGCGGCAACGCCATGATCAATGAGGAGCTCAAAGATGCGGTCATCCACGATCTGGTGCTGCTCAATCTGGTCGGCATCAAGGTCGTGGTGGTGCATGGCGGCGGACCCGAGATCTCGGAGATGCTCAAAAAGATCGGCAAGGAGTCGCGGTTCGTCAACGGGCTGCGCTATACCGACCGCGAGACGATGGACATCGTGCAGATGGTGCTGTGCGGCAAGGTCAACAAGGATCTGGTCACGCTGCTGGAGAAGGCCGGCGGCCGTGGCATCGGTCTGGGCGGCATGGACGGCGGGTTGTTCCAAGCCAAGCGCCTGACCGACCGCATGGGCACGGATTACGGCTACGTGGGCGACATCGTCGATGTCGATCCTGCGCCGGTGATCGATATGCTGGAGGAAGGGTACATCCCGGTCGTTTCGACGGTCGCGCGGGGCATCGACGACGACACCAATTATAATATCAATGCGGACACGGCGGCCTGCAAGCTGGCGGTGGCGCTCAAGGCGAAAAAGCTCATCCTGCTGACCGATGTGCGCGGGCTGATGCGCGATCCGTCTGATGAATCGACGCTGCTGCGCTTTCTCAAGGTCTCCGAGGTGCCCAAGCTGCTGCGCGACGGCATCATCAAGGGCGGCATGATCCCCAAGGTGGATTGCTGCGTCGAGGCGGTGCGCAAGGGCGTCGAGGCTGCCAATATCCAAGACGGGCGCGTCAAACACTCGATCCTGATCGAGCTATTATCCAAAGTGGGCGTCGGTACGATGTTCCAGTGAGAAAGAAGCGGATGACATGACTTATCAACAACTCAAGGCCGAAGAAGAAAAATATGTGATGAACACCTATGGCCGCTTCCCGATCGCGCTCGACCACGGCAAGGGGGCGACAGTCTGGGATGTCGAAGGCAAAAGATACATCGATCTGGCCTCGGGCATCGGCGTCAACTGCATGGGATACGATAACGAGATCCTCATCGATGCGATCACCGCGCAGGCGCATAAGCTGATGCACGTCTCCAACCTGTTCACGACCGAGCCGATGGTCTGGGCGGCCAAAAAGCTGGTGGAAAAGACCCATTTGAAAGGCAAGGTGTTCTTCGCCAACTCGGGCGCAGAGGCCAACGAGGGCGCGATCAAGCTGGCGCGTAAGTATTCGTTCGATCGATATGGCGAGGGGCGCTATAAGATCGTCACGTTGGTCAATTCGTTCCATGGGCGCACGGTGACGACGCTCAAAGCGACGGGGCAGGATCGGTTCCATAACTATTTCTTCCCCTTCACGGAGGGTTTCGATTACGCGGACGCGAACGACTTCGACAGCGTGCGTCTGAAGGCGGATGAGACCACCTGTGCGATCATGATGGAGCTGATCCAGGGGGAGGGCGGCGTGCTGCCGCTCGATCCGGCGTTCGTCAAGCAGGTCGAGGCGTACTGCCGAGAACGGGACATCCTGCTCATCATCGATGAGGTGCAGACCGGCGTCGGCCGCACGGGCAGCTTGTTCTGCTTCCAGCAGTATGGCATCCGGCCGGACGTGGTGACGATCGCGAAGGGGCTGGGCGGCGGCGTACCGGTCGGTGCCGTCCTCGCCGCGGAGAATTGCTGCAAGGTGCTCACGCCGGGCACCCATGCCACGACCTTCGGCGGCACGCCGCTGGTCTGCGCGGCGGTCAACGCGGTGCTGGACACCGTGGCCGACGGCGAGTTCCTCGCCAAAGTGCGGGAAAAAGGGGCATACCTGAAAAACGGGATCGAGTCGCTCGGCAAGGAGAGCATCCACGGGGTGCGTGGCATGGGACTGATGCTGGGCATCATCGTGGACGAGGGCAAGCACACAGGGTTTGCCAACAAACTGATCGAAAAAGGCGTGCTCGCGATCACAGCGGGCAGGAACGCCGTCCGTCTGCTGCCGCCGCTGACTATCTCCAAGGAGGAGATGGACGAGGCGCTGACTATCATGAAAGAGGTGTTCTAATATGAAGCACTTGCTCCAGCTGCTCGACTGCTCGACCGAGGAGATCATCGGTTTGCTCGATCTGGCCGACCAGCTCAAATATGAAAAACGACACGGCATCTCTCACCGTCATCTGGAGGGCAAGAGCCTTGGCATGATCTTCCAGAAATCCTCGACCCGCACCCGCGTCTCGTTCGAGACGGGGATGTACCAGCTCGGCGGGCAGGCGCTGTTCCTGTCCAACCGCGACCTGCAGATCGGCCGCGGCGAGCCGGTGCAGGACACGGCGCGCGTGCTGTCCCGCTATCTGGACGGCATCATGATCCGCACCTACGAGCAGAAGGAGGTCGAGGATCTGGCGAACTACGGCAGCATCCCGATCATCAACGGTCTGACCGATTTTTGCCATCCCTGTCAGGTGCTGGCCGACCTGATGACCATCCGTGAAAAGTTCGCGGTGCTCGAGGGGGTCAAGATGTGCTATATCGGCGATGGCAACAATATGGCTAACTCGCTGATCGTCGGCGGCCTCAAGACCGGCATGAAGGTGGCCGTCGCCACGCCGAAGGGCTATCAGCCGCACGCAGATGTGCTCGCCTTCGCCAAGGACGATCCCAACTTCTTGCTCACGGATGATCCGATGCAGGCTGCGACGGATGCGGATGTGGTCATCACGGACACATGGGCGTCCATGGGCATGGAGGCAGAAAAGGAAGTGCGGATGCAGGCGTTCCGAGGCTATCAGATCAACGACGAGCTGCTCGCCGCCGCCAAGCCGGGCTGCATGGTGCAGCACTGCCTGCCTGCGTATCGCGAACAGGAGATCACCACCAAGGTGTTCGAGGAACACGCGAGCGAGATCTTCGAGGAGGCGGAGAACCGTCTGCACGCCCAGAAGGCCGTCATGGTCACGCTGATGGGCAGCCAAGATCGATAAATCAACGCTATATTGGGCGCGAAACTCGTGTATCGGCAAAGGAAAAACGCTCGTTTTGAATGATCGTGCGCGGTCTGTCGAAAAAGCCCAGCTTAAGGCTGGGCTTTTTCGTGTGTATGCGCACAGGATCGAAAAAGGTGAAAGGCGGGGCTCGTCCAGATCTGCTATGATAGGGGAGGGCAGCCGCGCCTGACCGCACCGATCCCGTTTTTCCTTTGCAGCTTCACGCTTTTGGCACGCGACCGAAAGACCGCGCCGAACGGCTCTGCCCGCTGGTGCAGAGCACACACAAGACCGCATCCGCTCGGCGCAGCCGATCATCGCTGCGCGGCGCTGTGATCTTGTACCCAACACATTTTAGGAGGAAATGCTTATGACCCCAACCATCGCTTTTTCGATCTTGCTGGCCGTTTTCGTATGCGGCGAGATCGTTGCAGAAAAGACCCGTGCCATCCTATCGACCACACTGGTGGTCGCTGTCGTCCTGCTGGTGGCCTTTTGGTGCGGCCTGCCGGCGGATATTTTTGATACGGCCTGCGTCACGGCTATCTCGAACGTGCTGATCGGCATTTTGATCACCTCGCTCGGCACGATGATCGATCTGCCGGAGCTCAAGCGGCAGTGGAAAACAGCGGTCATCAGTCTGGCTGGTGTCGTCGTTGGCGTCGCACTGATCATTTTAGTCGCGCCGATGGTGATCGGGCGCGAGATGGCGTTGGCCGGTGCGCCTATTTTCGCTGGCGCCAATGCGGCGGCTCTGCTGATGATCCACACCATAGAGGAAAAGGGGCTGACCGATCTGGGCGGTTTCATCGTTTTGGTCTTGGTCACGCAGAATTTTATCGGTATCCCCATCGCCTCGCAGCTGCTGCGCCGAGATGCCCGTGCGTTCCTGCGTGATCCCAGCAATGTCGCGGTGTATGCGGCGTCGTCCGATCCCAATGCTGGCGCACGATCCAAACGAGCCCCGTTGCAGCTCCCGGCGCTGTTCGACAAGCCGACGGTGCATCTGCTCAAGCTGTCGATCGTTGCAGCGCTCTCGCAGAAGGCGGCGGCGCTGACGCAGGGGAAGATCCACTTTTTCATATTCGCGCTGTTGTTCGGTATCCTGTTCAGCGAACTGGGCTTTTTGGATAAACACGCGCTCTCCAAGACAGGATCGAACACCTTCGTCATTTTTGCGACGACCATCATCATTTTCACCAATCTGGCAAAAACCACGCCGGCGCAGCTCGGCAGTATGCTCGTGCCGCTCCTCGTCGTGCTGGGGACGGGCGTGATCGGCGTGTGCATCTGCGGTATCGTGGCGGCCAAGCTGCTCAAGGTCTCGCCGGAGCTGGCGATCTCGCTGGGATTGAGCTGCACCTTCGGATTTCCGACGACCATGCTGATGTCCCAAGAGGTAGCCAAGGCGATGGCCTCGAACGAGGAGGAGCGCATCGCGCTGGAAAACTATATCCTGCCCAAAATGGTCACGGCTGGTTTCGTCACGGTGACGATCGCCTCCGTCCTGATCGCGGGCGTGATCGTGACTATGCTGTAAGGAGGAAGGAACATGGTACGGGAACTCGCGAAAAAATACCGTCCCTATATGGTCGAGGTGCGTCGCTACCTGCATATGCACCCGGAGCTCAGCTTTCAGGAGCATGAGACCTGCCGGTTCATCCAAGCGGAACTGACGAAGATGGCGATCCCGTTCCTCGTGATCGAAGGGACGACCAACATCGTCGCGACCATCACAGGCGCCAAGCCCGGCAAAATGATCCTGCTGCGGGCAGATATGGACGCTTTGCCGGTGCAGGAGCTGAACGACTGCGCATATCAGTCGCAAACGCCCGGCGTCATGCACGCCTGCGGCCACGATGGACACGTCGCAGCCTTGCTCGGCGCGGCCAAGATCCTGTTGGAGCTGCGGGAGCAGATCCAGGGCACGGTCAAGCTGCTGTTTGAATCGGGCGAGGAATTTCGGGGCAGCTTCGAGGTCGTGGAGCAGTCCGGCGTGCTGGAGGGGATCGACCACTGCTTTGGGATCCACATCTGGGCAGAGGTGCCCGTCGGTAAGCTGTCCTGTCAGGCGGGGGCGCGTATGGCTGGCACCGAGCTGTTCACGCTCGAGGTCACGGGCAAGGGCGCACATGCCTCTGCGCCGCAGCAGGGCGTGGATGCGCTGGTCGCGGCGGCTGCGATCGTCATGAATTTGCAGACGATCGTAAGCCGTGAGCTGTCGCCGCAGGATACCGGCGTCGTGACCATCGGCAAGATGACGGCTGGACAGCGGTTCAATGTGATCGCGGAAAAGGCGACGCTGGAGGGCAATCTGCGGTATTTCGATCCCCGGCTGGAGTGGGGATACCGGGATATGATCCTGCGCATCGCAGAGCATACGGCGGCGGCGTATCGCGCCCAGTGCGAGATGACGCTCTTTGGTCATGGTACGCCTGCGCTCATCAATGCGCCGTCGGATGCTGCGTTCGGCCAGAAGGTCGCCACAGCGCTGTTCGGGGATGACGTGCTGTATGACCTGCCCCCGCTGATGGCGGGCGAGGATTTTGCCTTCTATATCGATAAGCTGGGCGGCACCTTCGTCTTTGTGGGCGGCGGATTTACCGATCGGGAAAACGCCTCGCATCACAATGGCCGGTTCGACATCGACGAGGATAGTCTACCGATCGCATCGGCTATGCACGCCCAGTATGCGCTCGATTGGTTGGCGGCGCACTCGTGATCGAACACGAGATAGTGATGCGGCGTAGCGGCGCGCCCCTTGCAGCGCGGGGCGGTCGGCAGCAGTAACGATCCCATGACCTCCGAATAAACTGGTATTGAAGGTTTCAACCACGATTTGGAGGTAATTTACCATGGCTGATAAAGTATGCTGCCCCGGTCCGATCGGCGGCAGTAACAATAGCGCGTCCGCCGGCGGCTTTCGCGAGGCGGTCTGTGTCCACACCAAAAAGGTCTATGATTCCTGCCGCAGCAAGGAGTGCCTGCGTGATATTCGCGTCTATCTGACCCGCGATGCGCAGGCGCTGCTCAATGCTGGGGGCATCGTGTCCGTCAAGCCGCGCGCGGCCGAGCTGCTGTGTGTCAAGATCGATGTCGAGCGCGTTCAGTTCGACCGCGGGTTCTACACGATCGACATCCGCTTCTTCTACCGCATCGAGAGCGAGGTGAGCGGCGCGATCGGCCGGCCGCGCATCATCGATGGTCTGGCCGTGTTCGATAAGCGTGTCGTGCTGTTCGGCGGTGAGGGCGGTGCTCGCATCTTCTCGTCCAGCTATGTGCCGGACGGCATGGATGTACAGCTTTGCCCGGACAGCAATAAGCCGACTGCGGTGGTCGAGGTGGTCGATCCGATCCTGCTGGATGCGCGGATCGCCCCGCCGGAGAGCTCGTGCAATTGCTGCTGCTGTGTGCTGCAAGAGGTGCCGCGCCCGATCTGCACCTGCTTCGATGGCGACGATCTGGTGCTCGATAACGATGGCTATCAGCTGTTCGTCACGCTGGGTCAGTTCTCGATCATCCGTCTGGAGCGCGACATCCAGCTGCTGATGCCGGCCTACGACATCTGCCTGCCGCGCCGCGACTGCTCGAACAGCGGCATCGGCGGCGAGCAGGATCCCTGCGAGATCTTCTCGAACTTCGATTTCCCGATCGACGCCTTTTTCCCGCCCCGCGGCGAGGATGCAGCGTGTCTGTTCACCGGCGCAGGCGGCGTGAACAACGGCTGTGGCTGTGGCAACAGCGATCATTCCGGCGGCTGCGGCTGCAAGAAATGAGATCCCAGTGCGCTCGATAGCGCTTCGATAGCGAAAACGGTCTGCCGGTGTTCGGCAGGCCGTTTTTCTTGCATGGTGGTCTAGTGCGCTGCTGCGTCGCATAT
>JAUNJI010000058.1 GCA_030533295.1 Eubacteriales bacterium | reverse complement strand
CGTCCTTGCCCAGCTTGCGGCGGATCAGCTCGGTGCCGCCGAGCATATTGCTCCATTGGTCGTTGCCGCCGAACTGCATATTGCAGCCGTAGTGCTGGAACAGGTAGTAGAAGTCATAGGACTGCATGATCATGTAGTTGAACTCGAGGAAGCTGAGCCCCTTTTCCATGCGCTGCTTGTAGCACTCGGCGCGCAGCATATTGTTGACCGAGAAGCACGCGCCGACCTCGCGCAGCACCTCGATATAGTTGAGATCCATCAGCCAATCCGCGTTGTTGAGCATCAGCGCCTTGCCCTCACCGAACTCGATGAAGCGCTCCATCTGCTTTTTGAAGCACGCGCAGTTGTGCCGGATGGTCTCGACCGTCATCATCGAGCGCATATCGGTGCGCCCCGAGGGGTCGCCCACCATGGCGGTGCCGCCGCCGATCAGCGCGATCGGGCGGTTGCCCGCCATTTGCAGGCGCTTCATCAGGCACAGCGCCATGAAATGACCGACGTGCAGGCTGTCCGCCGTGGGGTCGAAGCCGATATAAAAGACCGCCTTGCCGTTGTTGATCATCTCGCTGATCTCGGGCTCATTGGTCACCTGCGCGATCAGGCCGCGCGCTTTCAGTTCTTCATAAAGTGTCATGTTCCTTGTCCCCTGACTTATAGAAATTGATCGAAAAAAGCGTTTTCAAGAGCGCGTTCTCACGGAGCGCGTTCCTTGCGCCGCTCGTCGATGCTGACCATGGCCGTCATCCTCCCTGCCCGGCTGCCCGCAGCAGCTCCTCTGCGTTGCGGCGGGCGGCATCCGAGATCTGCTCGCCCGACAGCAGCCGCGCCAGCTCATCGACGCGGCGCGCGTGATCCATCGGGCTGACATCGGTGTAGCTGCGCCCCTCGCGCACCGATTTGGCGATCAGCAGATGGTGGTCGCCCATGGCCGCGATCTGCGGCAGGTGGGTGACGCACAGCGTCTGCTTTTTGCGGGCGATGGCCGACAGCTTGCGCCCGATCTGCTGCGCCGCGTGGCCGGACACGCCGGTGTCGATCTCATCGAAGATCAGCATACCGACCTCCTCGTTCGCGGTGAGCACATTTTTGAGCGCCAGCATGATGCGGCTGAGCTCGCCCCCGGACGCGACCTTGGACAGCGGTTTTTCCGGCTCGCCGGGATTGACCGAGATCTGGAACGCCACGGAATCCGACCCGTGCGCGGTCAGCTTGGTGCCGGTGCGCACCGCGACGCGCAGCTTGACCTTTTCCATGTCCAGATCGGCCAGCTCGTGCACGATCGCCTCCTCCAGCCGTTTGGCCGCTGCGAGGCGCGCTTCGGTCAGCTGCACTGCGAGCGCTCTGGCCTCGACCAGCTGCGCGCGATACTGCCTGCGCAGCCCTGCGCGGCGGTCGTCCGCGCCTTGCAGCGACTCGAGCTCGGCGCAGATCGCCTCGTGATAGGCGGCGATCTCGGCCAGCGTGCCGCCGTATTTCTGCTTCAGACGATAGATCAGGTCGAGCCGCTGCTCGACCCACTCGCGCTCGGCCGCCGAGAACTCCAGATGCCCCGTGCGGTCACAAACGCCGTCCCGCAGGTCGGCGGCCAGCAGGCGCACCTCCTCGGCCTGACCGAACAGCCCGCCGAAGGCATCCGACACCTCGCTCAGACTGGCCAGCGCGGCCGCTGTCTGATCGAGCAGCGCACACGCACCGGCGGTGTCATCGTCGCCCTCGAGGGCGAGACGCGCCTGCCCCAGCGCGGCCGCGATGCGCTCCGCATGGTCGAAATATGCCTTGCGCTGCGCCAGCGCCTCGTCCTCGCCGGGCTGGAGCTGTGCCTGCTCGATCTCCTCCTTGTGGAAGGTGAGCATATCGATCCGCTGCGACCGCTCCTGTTCGCCGGTCTCGAGCGCGGTGATCTCGCGCCGCAGCGCCAGCAGCGCCTGATGCTTGGGGCGATACACCGCCATCAGCGCATCGCACCCCGCGTAGCTGTCCAGATAATCGGTGTGGTGCTGCTCGTCGAGCAGCTTCTGGCCATCGTTCTGGCCGTGTATGTCGATCAGATAGGGCGCGAGCTTGCGCAGCACAGCGACCGACACCGGCCGCATATTGACCCGGCAGCTGCTCTTGCCCTCTGATGTGATCTGGCGCTGGATATGCAGCGTGTCCGGCTCATCTCCGGCCAAGGCGAGCTCGTCCAGCAGAGCGGACAGCGCAGGCGACAGCGCGGTGAACACCGCACTGACGAAGCCCTTGGCCGCGCCCGCTCGCACCAGTCCGCGGCTGACGCGCCGCCCGAGCAACGCACCGATCGCGTCGATCACGATCGACTTACCGGCGCCGGTCTCGCCGGAGAGCACGGTCAGCCCGTCCTCCAGCTCGATGTCCGCCCGCTCGATCACCGCTATATTTTCGATATGGAGCAATCGCAGCACCGCTGTCTCTCCCTCCTTTTCATTTGAGGATGTCCTGTGCCTGACGGCAGAACCGCGCCGCCGCCTCGTTATCGCGCATGACGGCGAACACGGTATCGTCCCCGCCCAGCGTGCCGACCACGTCCGAAGCCCGCATCGCGTCGATCGCCATCGCGGCGGCCTGCCCCAGTCCGGGCAGGGTCTTGATGACCACCATATTTTGCGCCGCGTCGATCGCGGTCACACATTCGCGGAAGATATTGCGCAGCCGCGTGGTGAAGCTATCGGCCGCACCGGCGGTCGAAGCGGTATATTTGTACTTGCCCGTCTCGGCCGAGAGCGACTTGATCAGCCGCAGCTCCTTGATGTCGCGCGACACGGTCGCCTGCGTGGTGTTGAAGCCCATCGCCCGCAGGTGATCGGTCAGATCCTCCTGCGTTTCGATCTCGAAGCGATCGATCAGATCGAGGATCTTCGCTTGTCTTTGGAATTTCATGCACCACGTCTCCCTTGTTCATAGCTTGCGTTGTAAAATGCCATAAAAACTGTTTCCCTTGAGCCGCACCAGCCGCGTGCGCAGCGCCGATCGGGTGATCTCCACCCGGTCGTCCGGCCGGACGGCGAAGCCCAGTCCGCCATCCGGCGAGATGAACACCTCGCTGCCGCCCTCGCACGCCGCTACCAGCGTGATGCGCCGCGTGGGCGCGAACACGAACGACTTCGCGGTGAGCGCGTGCGCACAGATCGGGATCACGGCCAGATTTTCCGCGCTGGGCTCGATCACAGGTCCGCCCGCAGACAGGCCATAGGCCGTCGAGCCGGTCGGCGTCGCCACGATCACGCCGTCTCCGTTGAACCGCGTGACCGCTTCCTCATCGGCCGCGATGCGCACGCGCACCACGCGGAACGCCGTGCCCTTGGCCAGCACGATGTCGTTGAGCGCGTCGTTTTCGTACACCACGCGGCCGCCGCGCCGCACGGCGACGTGCAGCATCATGCGGCTGTCGATCGTATAGCTGCCATCGAAGAGCTTTTCCATCTCCCCCAGCTCGTCCGGCTCGAGCTCGGTCATGAAGCCGACGTGACCGACGTTGATGCCCAGCATGGGCAGCGCCTGTCGGGCGGCCGCCCGCGCCAGCCGCAGCATGGTGCCGTCTCCGCCCAGCACGATGGCGAGATCGGCCACGCACACGGCCTGTTCGGTGTCCAGATATTCGATGCCGGGGATGTCCAGCCGCGCCCCGCGCAGCTGCGTGGGCAGCACCAGCCGGACGCCGTCCCTCGCGAGCTGGGCGCACAGCGTGGGCAGGAGCAGATGCGCGTCGTCCTTCCGCGTATTGGGATAGATGAAAAAGGTCTTCATCGGTCGATCAACCATCCGATCCCGCGTGCGCCTGCCGCACGATGTCCGCCAGATCGGGCATCTGCTCTGTCCCCTGCTTGGTCAGATAGCCCAAAAATTCGATGTTGCCCTCCGGCCCCTTGATCGGCGAGAAGGTCACGCCCTGCACGACCAAGCCCGCCGCATGGGCGTGCTCGACGAACTGCTCGAGCACCTCGAGGTGGATCGCCGGCTCGCGCACCACGCCCTTTTTGCCGACCTTGCCCTTGCCCGCCTCGAACTGGGGCTTGATGAGGCAGGCGACGCGGCCATCGGCGGCCAGCAGACCGGCCACGACCGGCAGCACCAGCCGCAGCGAGATGAACGACACGTCGATCACGCAGAGCGCGGGCGTCTCCTCCAGCATATCCGGCGTGACATAGCGGATATTGGTGCGCTCCATACATTTGACGCGCGGATCCTGCCGCAGGCTCCATGCGAGCTGACCATAGCCCACATCGATCGAATAGACCTTGGCCGCGCCGCGGCGCAGCAAGCAATCGGTGAAGCCACCGGTGGATGCGCCGACATCCATGACGACCAGCCCGGTCGGGTCGATCGCAAAGTGGTCGAGCGCCTTTTCGATCTTTTTGCCGCCGCGCGAGACGAAGGCATCGTCGTTGCCGCGCCCCACGAGCCCGGCATACACGTCCACCAAAAAGCCCGCCTTGGCGGCCGTATGCCCCGCGATGTAGACGATCCCCTCCATGATGGCGGTCTTGGCGCGCTCACGCGAGGGGCACAGTCCTTTTTCAAACAGCAATACGTCCAGTCTCTTTTTAGCCAAGCTCGTTCTCCTTTTCGTTCATACGCGCCGCGACGAAGGCGGCGATGCCCTGTGCGTCCAGTCCACAATGGTGGTACACATCCTTGACGCTGCCATGCGGCAGGAAACGGTCGCCCGTGTTGCACAGCAGGGTCGGATCGGTGCGGTGCGCGGCGATCTGCTCGCCCGCTCCGCCGCTGTTGACCCCTTCTTCGATCACGACGCAGCAGCCGGACAGCGCCGCCCGCTGCTCAAATAGCGCCTGCGTGAGCGCCGGGCTGATCTCGTTGATCTTATACACCTGCGCGACGATCTGCTGCTGGGCGAGCAGCTCAGCGGCCTCGATCGCCTGATCGACCAGCGTGCCGTAGGTCAGCAGCGTGATCTGGTGCCCCGGCGCCTCGCGCACGCAGGCCAGCACCTCGCCCGACGTGTCCTGTCGGTAAGTGCCCTCGCCGCCGCGGGGATAGCGGATCGCCACAGGCCCCTGCTCATGGTAGATGGCGCGGGTCATCATGCTCCGCAGCTCGGCGAAGGACGCGGGACACAGGATCTTGATGCCCGGGATCGAGCGCAAAAAGGCCACGTCGAGCACACCGTTATGCGTCGCGCCGTCTGCGCCGACGATGCCCGCCCGATCGACACAGAGCACCACGTGCAGACCGGCGATCGCGACATCGTGCACGAGTTGGTCATACGCCCGCTGCAAAAAGGTGGAATACAGCGCCACCACCGGCACGATCCCCTGCGCGGCCATACCGGCCGCCATGGCGACCGCGTGCTCCTCCGCGATGCCCACGTCGAAGAAGCGCCCGGGGAACTGCGCGGCGAAGTCGGTCAGCCCGGTGCCGGACGGCATCGCTGCGGTGATCGCGCACAGCCGCGCATCCCGCTCCGCGAGCGCGCACAGCTCGCGCCCGAAGCAGTCGGAAAAGCTCTCCTTGCCGCCTGCGGCGGAAACGCCGGTCACGGGATCGAACTGCGACACGCCGTGATAGAGCTCCGGCTCGCGCTCGCTGGGCAGGTAGCCCCGCCCCTTTTGCGTCATCACGTGCAGCAGCACGGGTTTTTTGATCTTTTTGGCCTGCGCCAACAGCTCGCACACGCTTTTGAGGTCGTGGCCGTCCACCGGCCCGAGATAGGTGAAGCCCATCTGTTCGAACAGCGAGGTCTGGAGCAGCAGCAGCTTCATGTGCGCCTTGGCGCGGGAGATGAGCTGCGCGGCCGCCTTGCCGCCCGGGATCCGATCGAGCCGCTCCTTCATGCGGGATTTGGCGTGCAGGTATCGCGGGCTGACGCGCAGACGCGACAAATGCCGGCTCAGGCCGCCGACATTCTGCGCGATCGACATATTATTGTCGTTGAGGATCACCAGCAGCGGCTCGCCCGAGGTGCCCGCATTGCTGAGCGCCTCATACGCCATGCCGCCGGTCAGCGCACCATCGCCGATCACGGCGACCACATGGTATTTTTGGTTCTTGAGCGTGCGGGCGTGCGCCATGCCGAGCGCGACGGACACCGAGCCCGAGGCGTGCCCGGTCACGCAGGGATCGGTCACGCTCTCGTCCGGCTTCATGAAGCCGGACAGGCCGCCGAACTGGCGCAGCGTATCGAACCGATCCCGGCGGCCGGTGAGGATCTTATGTACATAGGATTGATGCCCCACATCATAGATGATGCGGTCATGTGCGGTGTCGAACTCACGCTCGAGCGCCACCGCCAGCTCGACCACGCCCAGATTGGAGGCCAGATGCCCACCGGTGCGCGACACATGATCGACGATGAACTCCCGCAGGGACGCGCACAGCACGTTCAGCGTGTCATAGGACAGGCCACGCAGATCCGCCGGGCTGGCGATGTCGTTCAAGATTCCATATCGTTTCATATCCCCTCATATCCCCTGCTCTTCCTGCCCGATCGGGCATTATTTCCTGCTGTCGAGCGAGACCGGCAGCACGGACAGCACGCGCCCACACGCGACCAGCACCTTGCTGCTGAACGCGATCGCCACGCCCTTGCCCGCCGCTTTGCCGCCGATCGTCAGCGCGGAGACCAGCCCCGTCACCAGCAGGGAGACCAGCACGACCCGCAGGCCGCTGCCCATGCCCGCGGTGATGTGCGCGACGATCAGCGCGCCGGTCGCGCCCGATATGATGCCGCAGATGTCGCCCACCACATCGTTGCAGATGCTGGACACCTTTTCCGCGTTGCGCGTCATCCAGACGGCCTCCCGCGCGCCGCGCACCCGGTGCGCCGCCATCGAGTGGAAGGTCTTTTCCGTGGCAGCGGTCGCAGCGATGCCGATCATATCGAACAAGATGCCCAGTGCGATAAAGAAAAACAACACCACGAAGGACAGCAGCGTGCCTGCGTTGTTCAGCGCCTCGTTCGACATATAAGACATGACGACCGACAACGCGAAGCTGACCGGCATGATGGTAGCCACCCATTTGGTGTTGATCAGCCGCGGTCTTTGCGGCGGCTGCGCCCGCTTTCTCTGCTGTTTGTCCGATGTATCCAAAATGAGGCTCCTTCGCTCCAAGCATCGTCACGGCGCACCATGGGCGCACCGCATGGTATCAGACGGACATGGGGCGGCTGCCCCGTCCGCTATGGAAAGGCCGGCGGGGCGGATGCCCCTTGCCCGGCCGGATGGGTCATGGTAAGTGACGGCAGGCTGAGTAAATCTTGCGGCTTGAGGTTCGGTTGGCTTTCCCCGCGGACTGCCACGCGTCGCCGTCGTGGGGGTTTCCCATTGAAGTCCGTGCCGGGATGTCACCATCACCGGGACCGAACTGCCACTTAGTCCGCACTGCAATCCTCCGCCTGCCTCTCGCGAATAGCCTAGGTGATTTCCACGACAGGCGATACGATCCTTAGCCTCTTTTGCAGACATGGTTTCGATCGTCGATTCCCACCGCTCCCTGGCCGGGGAGCGATGGGCGGATACGAAATCCACCATGGCCACGCAAGGCAGGCTACACTGCACACAGCGCTTTGCCTCTGTGCGCCGCCCATTCTCTCGCCCCGGAAGGGGTCGAGCGGGAAACACACACAGCCACGCCACACCGCATTGCAGGTTTCATCCTGTACCGTAGAGCATCCATCGATCGGGTCGATGCTATGGTGCTCCACGCATACAGGTCTCCACGGCGAGAGGGTCGGTACTTCATGCCATTGAAGCGCGCCCGCAAGCCTTAACCTCCAGCATCCACCCCAAACTGGGCGTAAGAAGCAAACACCAGAGACTTCATCGATATGCCCTTCTACGGATTTTTAGGCCCGTCCTAGGAATCGTATGCGCTGACTAGGATACTACGTCACTTGTAAGATATTGTACCACAGTTGAGCCGACTATTCAAGAAAACTGCATAAAAATTCAAAACTAGTTGGTGCGCCCCACCAAGCTGTATGCCAGCTCGGTCAAAAACGCCCGGTCGGCCGGTGCGCCGGGCAGCGCAGCGACCGCCTCATCGGTCAGCTCGCGCACCAGCGCACGGCAGTCCTCCAGCCCGAGCAGCGCCGGGAAGGTGGATTTTTCGTCCCGCGCGTCCTTGCCGACCGTCTTGCCGAGCGCGGCGGCATCGCCCTCGATGTCCAGTATATCGTCCTGGATCTGGAAGGCCAGTCCGAGCTTTTCGCCATAGCGCCGGGCAGCGGCGAGCGTGTCCGCGTCCTGTCGGCCGGCCGCGATGCAGCCCAGCTCGCACGCCGCCCGCAGCAGGCAGCCGGTCTTGAGGTCTTGCAGCAGTCTGAGCGCGTCCAGCTCGATCTGGCGGTGCTCTGCGCCCAGATCGAGCACCTGTCCGGCGATCATGCCGTTCATGCCCGCCGCGCGGCCAAGGCAGCGGATACCGGCCAGCACGGTCTCGGCGGGCAGCGGCGCCTCGGCCGCCGTCTCGAAGGCCGCGGTCAGCAGGCCGTCGCCCGCCAGCACGGCGGTCACCTCGTCGAACGCCCGATGGCAGGACGGCCGCCCGCGCCGCAGGTCGTCATCGTCCATGCACGGCAGATCGTCATGGATCAGCGAGTAGGTGTGGATCATCTCGAGCGCACAGGCGAAGGACAGCGCCTGCGCCGTCTGTCCGCCGCACAGGCGGCAGAACGCCAGCACGATCATCGGGCGCAGCCGCTTACCGCCCGCCAGCAGCGAGTACCGCGCCGCCTCGAAGATCCGGTCATAGCCCTCGCCGGTGTCACGGGCGAGCGCCTGCTCGATGTCCGCGCGCGACTGCTCTGCGAACGTGCTCATCGCGCCACCTCCTCGGCATCCAGCGGCTGCTCGACCAGCTCGCCCTGCATGGTCTGCTGCACGACCGTCACCTTTTGCTCGGCCTTGTCCAGCAGCTTGCCCAGCGCGGCAGACAGCTTCGCGCCCTCCTCGAACAGCTTCATGCTTTCAGCCAGCGGCGCTTCTCCCTTTTCCAGCAGGTGGACGATCTGCTCGAGCCGCTCCATCTGGCTCTCAAACGTCTTTTCGGCCATGTTCTATCTCCTCCCTGATCTCGGTCACGCGGCAATCGGCCGCGCCCTTGGCGAATCGGATATGCAAGGTGTCGCCGGTATGGATCTGCGCAGCGTCGGACACGATCGCGCCGCGTGCGCCCCGCGTGACGACCGCGTAGCCCCGCCCCAGCACGCGCAGCGGGCTGATCGCGTCCAGCGTGGCCACTGTCTGCGCGAAATGCAGGCGGCGCGTGTGCAGCCCGGTCTGCGTGGCAGCGAGCAGCCGCTGCTGCCGGTCGCGCACCTGCTGTCGGGCGTGCGTCAGCCGCGCAGGCACGGTGCCCTGCAATCGCTGCTCCAGCAGACGCACCTGCTGCGTCTCGTGCGTCAGCCGCGCGGGCAGCGCGTTTTGCAGCCGCTCGACCGCCCGATCGAGCACCAACCGCTTTTCCGCGATGTAACGGGCGGGCGTGCGCAGCTCCAGCCGCTCCTGCTGGGCGGCCAGCCGCTCCTGCGCCGCGCGGACGCGCCGCAGCGCGGTGGTATACAGCCGCCCTTCATAGGTGCGCAGCGCGACCGCCTGCTCGGCGCGGTCGGGCACGGCGAGCTCGGCTGCGCCCGACGGCGTGGGCGCACGCAGATCGGCGACGAAGTCGGCGATGGTCACATCGGGCTCATGCCCGACCGCCGAAATGACCGGCGTCGCACAGGCGAAGATCGCGCGAGCGACCACCTCCTCGTTGAACGCCCACAGGTCTTCCATCGAGCCGCCGCCGCGGCCGCACAGGATCACATCGGCCTGCCCGATCGCGTCCGCCAGACCGAGCGCCCGCGCGATGCTGTCCGCCGCGCCCTGTCCCTGCACCTGTGCCGGGAACAGCACGACCTCGGCCAGCGGCCAGCGCCGCCCGAGGATGCGGATCATGTCGCGCACGGCCGCGCCGGTCGGCGAGGTGACGAGCGCCACCCGCGCCGGACAGGTCGGGATCGGCTTTTTATGCGCCGGATCGAACAGTCCTTCGCCTTGCAGCTTGTTTTTGAGCTGCTCGAACGCCAGACTGAGCGCCCCTGCCCCGTCCGGGATGACCTCGGACAGATAGAGCTGCACCTGACCGGTGCGCGGGAACGAGCTGACCCGCGCCCGCACGACCACCTTGAGGCCGTTCTCCAACCGGAAGCGGAGCCGCGCCGCATCCGAGCGGAACAGCACAGCGTTGATCGCCGCGCCCTCGTCCTTGAGGGTCATATAATGGTGCCCAGAGGAATGGGCTTTGTAGTTGGAGATCTCGCCCTGCACGAGCAGGTCGCGGTAGCCGGGCACCGCATCGAGCAGTTCCTTGATCTCCGTGTTCAATCGTGTGACAGTGTATACGGTACTCACGAGCGCTTCCTTTCATAGAGCCGCGCGGCCAGCACGGCTGCGCCGACCGCATTATCGCCCGACAACACGGGCGTCGCCGACCAGACCGCCGCGCCGAACGCGGCACGCATCCGCGCACGGATGATCTCGCTCGCCATCACGCCGCCGGCGCACAGGATCGGGCAGTCGTACCGCGCCCGCGCCTGTTCGGTCGCCTTGACGACCGCATTGGCCACGGTCTCGAGGGCGAACCGCGCCAGCTGGGCTGGCGAAGCGGTCTTGCTTTTGGCCTCTACCTGATTTTGCATCCCTGAAAGCGAAAAATGGCAGTCTGCCACCTTGGGGCGGTAGCCCCGCTCGGGCTGTGCGTCCGATGCGAGCTGATCGAGCGCCGCGCCCGACGGGAACGGCAGGCCGAGCAGTGCGCCCGTCCGGTCGATGAGCTGCCCGGCGGCGAGATCGGTCGTGCCGCCGATGCAGGTGCATACCGGCAGACCGTCGTCGCCCGGTGTGACGTACAGCAATTCGCTCGTCCCGCCCGACAGGTGCCACGCGAGCAGCGGCGCGTCGAGCAGCGCCAGCCGCCCCGCCGAAAAGGCCGCCGCCGCGATATGTCCCTGCTGGTGGGACAGCGGGAAAAGCGGCACAGATAGCAAATGCGCCGCGCTCCGCGCGACGCTCTCCCCCGCCAAAAAGCACGGCATATACGAGCCCTCGACCGCACGTGGGCGCGTGCTCACGCCGATGGCGCGCACCTCCCCCGTCGGCAGCGCGGCGATCTTCTCGTGCAGGCGGACGGTATGCTGGAACAGCGCATCCGACTGCCGCAGACCGATCGCGCCCTCCGGCACGGTCAGTAGGCCGCCCGCATTGTGCCATACGCCGGTATCGGCCTCATACACCGCCGCCGAGGTGCGGTAGTTCGAGGTGTCGATCCCCAAAAAGCGCTCAGCCATCGGGCTGCTCCGCCTTGGCGTCTGCCGTCTGCCGGTCATCCCCCGCTCGCACGACCGAGCCGAGCACGCCGTTGATGAACGAGGCCGCCTCGGCCGTGTCATAGCGCTTGGCCAGCTCGACCGCCTCGTTGATCGCGACGCCGGCAGGCACATCGTCTGCATAGCGGATCTCATAGATCGCCAGACGCAGCACGGCCATCGTCATGCGGGACAGGCGGCTGAGCTTCCAGCCCCGGGAATAGGTCTCGATGGTCTGATCGAGCGTGGCCAAATGGCGCGCCACGCCCAAGACGGTCGCGCGGATGTACGTGGTCTGGTCGGCGGACAGCTTGCCCGCATACAACGCGATGTCGCCGCTGATCGAGGCCATGATCGCCTCATCCAAACGGTCGTCCAGATCGCTCTCCTCGAACTGTCGGAACCCCATCTCGAAGATCAGGTGCAGCGCGATCTCTCTTGCTTTTGTTCTGCTCATCACACTCACGGCGGCAAGCTCCTCCCATTTTTACGGTATCACGGTATCTCTAGATACGACCTATTGTATCCTATTTTCGCCAAAAGTGCAAGCG
>JAUNJI010000057.1 GCA_030533295.1 Eubacteriales bacterium | reverse complement strand
GGCGTGGACGAGGCCGGCCGCGGGCCGATCGCGGGGCCCGTGTGCGCGGCGGCGGTGATCTTGCCGGGCGACGCGGTGATCGAGGGGCTGAACGACTCGAAAAAGCTGAGCGAAAAGAAGCGCGAGGCACTGTTCGAGGTCATCACCGAGACCGCGCTCGCGTGGTCGGTCTCGCTGGTGGACGAGCGCACCATCGACGAGATCAACATCTTGCAGGCCACCTATCGCGCGATGCGGCAGGCGGTCGAGGGGCTGACGCTCCCGGCCGATCTCGCCTATGTGGACGGCGACCGCGTGGGCGAGCTGCCCGTGCCGCACGAATGTGTGGTCGGCGGGGACGCCAAGATCCCGTCGGTGGCGGCGGCATCCATCGTCGCCAAGGTGACACGCGATCGCCTGATGCGGCAGTTCGCCGAGCGCTATCCACAGTACGGCTTCGAGCGGCACAAGGGCTACGAGACGCGGGCGCATGATGCGGCGCTGCTCGCGCACGGACCGTGCCCGATCCACCGCAGGAGCTTTTTGAAAAAATTCTACATCAAGCACCCCGAGGCGCCTCGGTGAGGGGCGCGTGGGGCGAGCGCGTCGCGCAGGACTACCTGCGGGAGCGGGGCTACACGATCGTGGCGACCAATTTCCGCACCCGCTTCGGTGAGATCGACATGATCGCGCAGCAGGGCGAATATCTTGTGTTCGTCGAGGTCAAAACGCGCCGCGATACGCGCTTCGGCGCTGCGCGGGAGCACGTGACGGCGGCCAAGCAGGCGAAGATCATCGCGGCGGCGGAGGCGTGGCTCCAGCAGCAGCCCACCACGCTCCAGCCGCGCTTCGACGTGATCGAGGTGTACGGCGAGCAGGGCGCTGCGCGGCCGCCGCACATCATCCAGTTGGAAAATGCATTTGGAGGGTGAGGATGGATCTGTTCGATCTGCATTGCGACACCTTGTATGCGTGCTATCAGACCGGCGCACGGCTGCGGGACAATGACCTGCACATCGACCGCGCCGCCGCGCGGCGCTATGGGCGGTATGCGCAAATTTTCGCGCTGTTCTGCGGAGCGCAGGCGCAGGCCACCGCGCAGGGCTGGGCGGCGCGTCTGGCGGGACTGCTGGCGACCGCGCAGCGCGAGCTGGCGGACAACGCCGATTGGCTGACGCTGTGCCGCTCGTCGGCCGAGCTGGACGAGGCCGCGCGGGCGGGCAAGGCGGCGGCGCTGCTGTCGATCGAGGGCGCAGAGCTGCTGCCCGACCGGCCGGACGCGCTCGCGCAGGTCTATGCGGCGGGCGTGCGGCTGATCACGATCACGTGGAACCACCGGAACGACTTCGGCTGTCCGGCGGTGCTCGACCAGCGCGAAGGGCTGACCCCGGCCGGGCGGCAGCTCGTCCGCGACTGCGTGGCGCAGGGCATCCTCGTCGATGTGTCGCACCTGTCCGAACAAGGGTTTTGGGACGTGTGCGAGACGACCGACGCGCCCTTCGTCGCGTCGCACAGCGCCGCACGCGCCCTGTGCGACCATCCCCGCGGGCTGACCGATCGGCAGCTGACCGCGCTCGCGCAGCGGGGCGGGCTGGTCGGTGTCAACCTGTATGCGCCCTTCCTCGTGCAGCGGGGCAGGGCGACGATCGATGACGCGATCGCCCACATCGAGCACCTGCTCGAGCGGTGCGGCGCACATGGGGTCGCGCTCGGCTGCGACTTCGACGGCTGCGATGCGCTGCCCGACGGGATCGACGGGCTGGGCGACCTGTACCGGCTGGCCGATCGGATGCTGGCACGCGGCCACACCGACCGCACGGTGCGCGACCTGTTTTATGAAAATGCAGCGGCGTTCATCCACAAGATGCTGTGATGGGCGCGGCGGCGAAAGACCCATGCAGACCCCGCGCCCCGCTGGGCGCGTTCGACGATCAATCTATCCCGCGGCCTGCATCCGCGGCAAGACCGGAGGTTTATTATGGAATATGTAAGCACAAGGGACAGCTCCCGCAAGGTATCCGCGGCCTATGCGATCGCCCACGGCATCGCGCCGGACGGCGGCCTGTACTGCCCGACCACCTTTCCCGCGCTCACCGCGGACGATTGGCAGGCGCTCCAGGCGCGTGACTACAAGGGTCGCGCTGCGCTCATCCTCGGCAAGTTGCTGACGGACTTTTCGGCGGAGGAGCTGGCGGCGTACACCGCCAAAGCCTATGCGGACGAGAAATTCGGCGGAGCGGACACCGCGCCGGTCGTGGCGCTGGGCGAGGGGCGGCATATGCTCGAATTGTGGCACGGGCCGACCTGCGCGTTCAAGGACATGGCGCTGCAGATGCTGCCGCACCTGCTGACTGCCTCGCTGCGCAAGACGGGCGAGACCCGCACAGCCTGCATCCTGGTCGCCACCTCGGGCGACACGGGCAAGGCCGCGCTCGACGGCTTCCACGACGTGGACGGCACGAAGATCATGGTCTACTATCCGGTGGACGGCGTTTCGCCCATGCAAAAGTTGCAAATGACCACGCAGGAGGGCAAAAACGTCGAGGTCGTGGCGATCCGCGGCAACTTCGACGACGCGCAGAGCGCGGTCAAGCGCATCTTCACTGACGAGCAGACCCGCGCCGCGCTGGACGCGGACGGCCTGATGCTGTCCTCGGCCAACTCGATCAACTGGGGGCGGCTCGCGCCGCAGATCGCCTATTATGTGTCGGCCTACTGTGATCTGGTCGCGAGCGGCGCGGTCGAGATGGGCGCACCGATCAACGTCTGTGTGCCGACCGGCAACTTCGGCAACATCCTCGCGGCCTATATCGCCGGACAGATGGGGCTGCCAGTGCACAAGCTGATCTGCGCCTCCAACCGCAACGATGTGCTGACCGACTTCTTCCGAAAGGGCGGCGTGTACGATAAGGATCGCCCGTTCTACGCGACCACCTCGCCGTCGATGGACATCCTGATCTCGTCCAACCTCGAGCGGCTGCTGTTCTTCCTGTCCGATGGGGACGATCGGCTGGTCGCGTCGCTGATGGCCGCGCTCGCGCAGGACGGCCGCTATCAGGTGGATGATGCGTTGTTCGCCAAGATCTGCGCCTCCTTCGACGCGGGCTGCTGCGACGATGAGACGGCGGCGCAGACCATCCGCGCCCTGTGGGAGCAGCAGCATTACCTGTGCGACACGCACACCGCGGTCGCGGTGCACGTGTATGAGGATTACCGCGCCCGCACGGGCGACCAGACCCCGACCGTGATCGCGTCCACGGCTTCGCCGTTCAAGTTCTGCCGTGCGGTGCTCGAGGCGCTGGGCGGCACGCTGGACAAGGACGACGTATCCCAGCTCGACGCGCTGACCGCGTTCACCGGCGTGGCTGCGCCGGCGCCGCTCGCCGCGCTGGCGGGCAAGACGCCGCGCTTCGACCGCGTCGTGGACAAGGAGGACATCCTCTCGACGGTCGCGCTGCTCCGGGATCTGTAACGATGGCGCTGTATACGCTGGCCGACCTGCATCTGGGCACGGGCGTGCAAAAGCCGATGGACATCTTCGGCGGCCGCTGGCAAGGGCATACGGACAAGATCGTGCAGCGCTGGCGCGCGCTCGTCGCGCCCGAGGACACCGTCGTGCTGGGCGGGGACATCTCGTGGGGCATCAGTCTGGAGCAGGCGCGGAGCGACTTCGCGCTGATCGAGTCGCTGCCCGGCAAAAAGATCATCCTCAAGGGCAATCACGACCTGTGGTGGGAGACCGCAGCCAAGATGCACCGGTTTTTGGCGGAAAACGGCTTCACCACGATGGATTTTTTGCACAACAACTGCTTTTTCTACGGTCGCACCGCGCTGTGCGGCACGCGCGGCTGGCCGTTCGAGGAGGACTTCGCCGATCCGCATAACGCCAAGATCTTCCGCCGCGAGCTGCTGCGGCTGGAGGCCTCGCTCAAGCTGGGCGCGGCGCAGCAGCCCGAGGAGATCATCTGCTTTTTGCACTATCCGCCGCTGTTCGCGCATTTCCACTGCGGGCCTGTGATCGAGCTGCTGCAGCGCTATGGCGTCCGCCGCTGCGTCTATGGCCATCTGCACTCGGACAGCCTGCGCTGGGCGGTCGAGGGACAGCACGAGGGCATCGAGTGGCGGCTGGTCTCGGGCGACCATGTGGATTTCACCCCGGTTTTTCTGAAAAAGTAGAAAAAACTATGGAAATCGCCGGAGCAATCTGGTAAAATAGGTTAGATACAACCGAAGTATGAAGTAAGGAGTTTGGCAACATGGAACTGAAGAATACGGAAAAGCAGGAGCACAGCATCGTCGCGCTCACGATCGAGGTGAGCAAGGCGGAGTTCGAGGCTGCGAAGGATAAGGCGTTCAAGAAGGCCGGCAAGAACATCACCGTCCCCGGCTTCCGCAAGGGGCACGCGCCGCGCAAGATGATCGAAAAGCTGTATGGTGACGGCGTGTTCTTTGAGGATGCGTTCAACATCATCTATCCCGACGCGATCGAGATGGCCATCGAGCAGTCCGGCATCCAGCCGGTCGGCCGCGCCGATGTCGATCTGGGCGACCCGGCGGAAGAGGGCGGCCTGACCATCATCGCCAAGGTGCCGGTGCAGCCCGAGGTCGAGCTGGGCGCGTACAAGGGCGTCGAGGTCGAGAAGGAGACCGTCAAGGTGCCGGCGGCCGATGTCAAGGCTGAGCTGAACCGTCTGGCGCAGCGCAATGCCCGCACCGAGACCGTCGAGCGCAAGGCCAAGAAGAACGATACCGTGGACATCGATTTCGAGGGCTTCGTGGACGGCGTCGCGTTCGAGGGCGGCAAGGCCGAGCACCACGAGCTGACGCTCGGCTCGGGCTCGTTCATCCCGGGCTTCGAGGATCAGCTGATCGGCTGCAAGGCAGGCGATGAGAAGGATGTCGTCGTCACCTTCCCGGAGGAGTACCACGCCAAGGAGCTGGCCGGCAAGGAGGCCGTGTTCAAGTGCAAGGTGCACAAGGTCGAGGAGACCATCCTGCCGGAGATGGACGACGAGTTCGCCAAGGACGTGTCGGACACCTGCGAGACGCTGGACGACCTCAAGAAGGAGATCGCTGACCGCCTGAAGAAGGAGCGTCAGGAGGCGGCCGACCATGCCTTCGAGGAGAAGGTGCTCGACGCGGTGATCGCGACCATGCAGGCGGACATCCCGCAGGCCATGATCGACAGCCAGACCGATGCCTTCGTGCAGGACTTCGGCTACCGCCTGCAGATGCAGGGGATGCAGCTCGACCAGTACCTCAAGATGACCGGCACCGAGCCGGGCGCGTTCCGCGCGATGTTCCATGACCAGGCTGAGCGTCAGGTCAAGGTCCGTCTCGCGCTCGAGAAGGTCGCCGCGCTCGAGGACATCGCAGTTTCCGACACGGAGATCGAGGAAGAGTATGCTAAAATGGCGGAGCAGTATGGGCTGGAGGCCGATAAGGTCAAGTCCATGGTGTCGGTCGATGCGCTGCGCAACGACCTGAAGATCTCGAACGCGCTCGAGTTCCTCAAGAAGAACGCCAAGGTCAAGAAGCCCGCGTCCAAGAAGAAGGCGGCGGAGGCCGAGGAGACCAAGGCGGAGGCCGAGGCGGCAGACGAGTCCGCTGAGTGATCGGTGCGCGTCGTGCGTGCGAGCGGGCTGCGGCGCAGCCCGCCGATCGCGCGTGACACGAGCCGCGGCCGGCACGCGGCTTCGATACCGTGATGATAGGAGGGCGCTGCGGTCTGGCCGCAGCGCGTCCCGTTCGATGGGAGCGGTGCGCTCCTGTCGGCCGTTTGAAAGGAGTTTTCCAATTGAGTTTAGTCCCCATGGTCATCGAGCAGACCGGGCGCGGTGAGCGCTCGTTCGACATCTATTCCCGTCTGCTCAATGATCGTATCGTCATGCTGTGTGAGGAGGTCAACGACACGACGGCGTCGCTCGTCGTCGCCCAGCTGCTCTATCTGGAGGCGCAAGATCCTGATAAGGACATCTCGCTCTATATCAATAGCCCGGGCGGATCGGTCACGGCCGGCATGGCGATCTATGATACGATGAACTATATCAAGTGCGATGTATCGACCATCTGCATCGGCATGGCGGCGTCCATGGGCGCGTTCCTGCTGTCCTCGGGCGCCAAGGGCAAGCGCTATGCCCTGCCCAATGCGGAGATCATGATCCACCAGCCCTCTGCGGGCACGCAGGGCCAGATCACCGATATGGCGATCCACCTCAAGCGCTTGGAGACGATCAAAAAGCGCATGAACAAGATCTTGTCCGAAAACACCGGCAAGCCGATCGAGACCGTCACCGCGGATTGCGAGCGCGATAACTTCATGACCGCTGCGGAAGCGATGGAGTACGGCCTGATCGACAAGGTGTTCGACAAGCATTGATGATACGGATCGAGGTGCATGATGTCGAATTATGATAATGATAAGACGCTGAAATGCTCGTTTTGCGGCAAGCCGCAGGGGCGCGTGCGCAAGCTGATCGCAGGCCCCGGCGTGTATATCTGCGACGAGTGCATCGGCGTGTGCACCAGCATCCTGGATGATGAGCTCGACCTCGAGCCGGAAGGCCGGGAGGCGGAGGCCGCGCGTCGGCCGGAGCGCCTGCCGACCCCGCAGGAGCTCAAGGCGGTGCTGGACGAGTACGTGATCGGACAGGATCGCGCCAAGATCGCGCTGTCGGTCGCGGTCTACAACCACTACAAGCGGATCTACCACCCCGAGACCGAGGTGGAGCTGCAAAAATCCAATATCCTGATGCTCGGGCCGTCCGGCTCGGGCAAGACGCTGCTCGCGCAGACGCTGGCCAAGACCTTGCAGGTGCCGTTCGCGATCGCGGACGCCACCACGCTGACCGAGGCGGGCTACGTGGGCGAGGACGTGGAGAACATCCTGCTGCGCCTGATCCAGGCGGCGGATTTCGATGTCGAGCTGGCCGAGCACGGCATCATCTACGTCGATGAGATCGACAAGATCGCCCGCAAGAGCGAAAACCCCTCGATCACCCGCGACGTGTCCGGTGAGGGCGTGCAGCAGGCGCTGCTCAAGATGCTCGAGGGCACGGTGGCCAACGTCCCGCCGCAGGGCGGGCGCAAGCACCCGCATCAGGAGTTCATCCAGATCGATACGACCAATATCCTGTTCATCTGCGGCGGTGCGTTCGATGGCATCGAGGGCATCATCCAAAAACGCACGGGCAAGCAGGGCATGGGCTTCGGGTCGGAGGTCAAGGGCAAGCAGGACGAAAAGACCGATGCGCTGCTCGCGCAGATCGAGCCGCACGACCTGATGAAATACGGCCTGATCCCCGAGCTGATCGGCCGTCTGCCGGCGATCGTGTCGCTCGATACGCTGGATGAGGCGGCGCTGGTGCGCATCCTGCAAGAGCCCAAGAACGCACTGGTCAAGCAGTACCAGACGCTGCTGGCGCTCGACGGGGTCGATCTGACCTTCGAGCCGGCGGCGCTCAAAAAGGTGGCCGAGATCGCGCTGGCACGCAAGACCGGCGCACGCGGCCTGCGCGGCGTGCTCGAAAGCGTGATGACCGATGTCATGTTCCGGATCCCGTCGGATGAGGCGGTCATCCGCGTGACGATCACGCCGGAGGCCGTCACCGGTGAGGGACGGCCGAAGATCGGCCGCGGCGTGCGAGCGCTGCTGCCGGGGACGGGCGGCGATCCGACCGGCCGCCACAAGCCGACGCGCAGCGCATGATGAAGGAAAAACTGTGAAAATGTGGGCTGGGACAGCGTCCCCGCCCGCATTTTTTATACTGTTTGGTATATGGCGCTTTACAAAAGGCGCAAAATATACTATACTGACGCTATCGAGCAATTTTCCGCGTATGAGGAGAGAGACCTATGACTGAAACGATCGGAACGACGCTCAGCCGCCTGCCGGTGCTGCCGCTGCGCGGGCTGACCGCGTTCCCGCATATGATCATCCATTTCGATGTCGGGCGCATGATGTCCATCCGTGCGCTCGAGGCGGCGATGAAGAACGGACAACTGCTGTTCTTGACCGCCCAGCGTGAACTCAAGACCGACACGCCCGCGCCGGGCGACCTGTACCAGATGGGCACGATCTGCATGGTCAAGCAGATCCTGCGCCTGCCGGGCGACAACATCCGCGTGCTGGTCGAGGGGCACAGCCGTGCGCTCGCGCATCAGTTCACGCTGCCCGAGCAGGAGGGCGGCTGCATCTTCGCCGAGGTGGAGGAGCTGGAGGACTATGTGCAGGGCGTGACCGAACGCCGCGCACAGGCGCTCGTGCGCACCGCACAGGAGCGGTTCAGCGAGTATGTGCAGCACGCCTCCCGGATCTCGCCCGATGTCGAGCTGACCGTGGCCGAGGGCGGTGCGCCGGGCTGGCTGGCCGACTATATCGCGCAGAACCTGCCTGTCGAGGTCGATGCCAAGCAGGAGATCTTGGAGGAGCTCAACGTCACCCGCCGTCTGGCGATGGTGATCCGCCTGCTGGGCGAGGAGACCGAGATCCTCAAGATCGAGAACGAGATCCAGGACGAGCTCAAGACCCAGATGGACAAGAACCAGCGCGAATATTATCTGCGCGAGCAGATCAAGGTCATCCAGACCGAGCTGGGCGAGCAGGATGCGGCGGCCGAGGCCGAGGAATACCGCAAGCGCGTGCTCGACCTGCATCTGCCGCAGGAGAGCGAGGACAAGCTGATCCGCGAGGTCGATCGCTTCGCCAAGCTGGGCGGCTCGAGCGCCGAGCAGGCTGTGGTGCGTACCTATCTGGACACCGTGCTCGATCTGCCGTGGAACGAGCGGAGCGAGGAGCGCCTCGATCTGGCCGAGGCACAGGCGATCTTGGATCGCGACCATCACGGCATGAAAAAGGTCAAGGAACGCATCATGGAGTTCTTGGCGGTCAAGACGCTCGCGCCCACGCTGCGCGGGCAGGTGCTGTGTCTGGTCGGCCCGCCGGGCGTGGGCAAGACCTCGATCGCCAAGTCGGTCGCCGAGGCGATGGGGCGCAACTATGCCCGCATGAGCCTGGGCGGCGTGCGGGACGAGGCGGACATCCGCGGCCACCGCAAGACCTATATCGGCGCGATGCCCGGCCGCATCATCGACGCGCTGCGCCGCGCGGGCACGTCCAATCCGCTGATCCTGCTCGACGAGATCGACAAGATGGGCAACGATTTTCGCGGCGACCCGGCCTCGGCCATGCTCGAGGTGCTCGACACCGAGCAGAACGTGGCCTTCCGCGATCATTATATCGAGCTGCCGTTCGACCTGTCGGACGTGCTGTTCCTGACCACGGCCAACGACCTGTCCACCGTGCCGCGCCCGCTGCTCGACCGCATGGAGGTGATCGAGCTGTCCTCCTACACCGAGGAGGAAAAGCGCCAGATCGCCCTGCATCATCTGCTGCCCAAGCAGATGCGCAAGCATGGGCTGGACGAAGGACAGCTCGTGCTGCCGGACGAGGTGCTGGCCGAGGTCATCACGGGCTATACGCGCGAGGCCGGTGTGCGTCGGCTCGAGCAGGTGCTCGCTAAGCTGTGCCGCAAGGCGGCCAAGCAGATCGCGGACGGCGGCGCCGCGCTGCACGTGACCGGCGAGGATCTGGAGACGCTGCTCGGCACCGCGCCCTACAAAAAGGACGTGGTGAGCAAGCAGGACGAGGTCGGCATCGTCAACGGTCTGGCGTGGACGAGCGTCGGCGGCGAGATGCTCGAGGTCGAGGTCGCGGTCGTGCCCGGCACGGGCAAGATCGAGGTCACGGGCAATCTGGGCACGGTGATGCAGGAGAGCGCCAAGGCGGCTGTCACCTTCGTGCGTTCGCGGGCGGCAGAATTGGCGATCGACCCGATGTTCTACAAGGACAACGACCTGCATATCCATTTTCCAGAGGCCGCCGTGCCCAAGGACGGCCCCTCGGCCGGTGTGACGATCACGACCGCGCTGATCTCCGCGCTGACCGAAGCGCCGGTGCACCATGACGTGGCGATGACGGGCGAGGTCACGCTGCGCGGTCGCGTGCTGCCCATCGGCGGTCTGCGCGAAAAGACCATGGCGGCCTACCGCGCGGGCATCAAGACCGTGGTCATCCCCAAGGATAACGAGGTCGATCTGCAAGACATCGAGCCCATCGTGCGCGAGAGCCTGCGTTTCGTGCCGGCGGCGCACATGGATACGGTGATGGAGACCGCGATCGATCTGGCACGCCGCCCGAAAAAGCGGCGCAAGGCGTCGCGCAGCGGCGCGGTCGCGCGGCAAAGCGACGCGGCGACGACGGCGGTGGTACAATGAGCATGGAACAAGGATGGAAAGCGCCCAACCTGCATAATGCGGCGTTTTTGCGCTCGGCCGTGCGGGAGAGCGACTTTCCCGCCGACGGCCTGCCGCAGATCGTGTTCGCCGGCAAGTCCAACGTGGGCAAGAGCTCGGTCATCAACAAGCTGCTGGGGCGCAAGAACTTCGCGCGGGTGAGCGCACAGCCGGGAAAGACCATTCACATCAACTTTTTCACGATCGACCGGCGGCTGTATCTGGTCGATCTGCCGGGCTATGGCTATGCGCGGGTGTCCAAGGCCGAGCAGCAGCGCTGGGGCGCGCTCATGGAGACCTTTTTCGCGCGGGGACTGCTGACGCTGGGGATCCAGATCGTCGATATCCGCCATAAACCGACGCGGGATGATGAAACGATGGCAGAGTGGTTCCGTGCGTCCGGCCGCCCGTGGGTCGTGGTGGCCAACAAGCTGGACAAGATCAAAAAGAGCCAGCTCGAGGGCAACTTGGCCGTGATCCGGCAGACGCTGCTGCTGCCCGAGACCGTGCCGGTCGTGCCGTTCTCGGCGGAAAAGGGCATCGGCCGCGACGAGGTGCTCGAGCTGATCTATGCGCAGATGCGAAAGGATGAGGTAGGATGATGGATCATTTGCGCCGTTTCATGGCAGGGCGCTATGGCAATGACCAGCTCAACAGCGCGTTCTTGGTGGTCATGCTGGTGCTGCTGGTGGTCGAATGGCTGACCGGCTGGGAGTGGATGGGGATCTTCCTGTTCGCGCTGCTCATCCTGTGCTATTTTCGGATGTTCTCGCGCGATATACAGGCGCGCTATGCGGAGAACCAGAAGTTCCTGCGCTGGTGGGGGCCGATCGGGACGCGGCTGCATAACGCGCGGCTGCGCTTCGCCGACCGCAAGACCCATCGCTATTTCAAATGCCCGCAGTGCAAGCAGCGCTTGCGCGTGCCTCGCGGACGCGGCAAGATCGACATCACCTGTCCGCGTTGTCACACGAGATTCGTCCGAAAAAGCTGAAGATATAAAATATTTGTGACAGATCCCGTATAAAAATGCAAAATGGACTTGCATTTCTCCGTAAAGAAAGTATAATAGAAGGTAAGAAATGACCAAGGGGGCGATCTGAATGACCGTTGATCAGTTGATCGGAAAAGTCTACAATAAGCTCAGCAAGGCAGATATTGCCGGCACAGAAGGCAAAGTGGCGGTGCAGTTCGAGTTGACCGGAAAGGTCGCAGGCGTGTTCTATATCGAGATCCTGAATGGTGTGCTTTCGGTCATGCCGTATGAGTATATCGATCGGGATGCGTGTGTTTTCGGTACGCTGACCAATCTGGAAAAGGTCTTGACCGGCAAGCTGGTGCCGCAAGTCGCGATCGCGGAGGGCAAGATCAAGGTCGAGGGCAACGTAGACAAGGTCATGGTGCTCGCTGAGCTGCTCAAGCAAGATTAAACCAAAAAACGAGAGAGAAAGCTCCGCTGGTTCGACAGAACGAGCGGAGCTTTTTTGGTGAAGGGAGGCCGTCAGGCGCGAGCGGGGCGGCCGCGCCGACCATACCTCCAACAAGAAAAATCGGAAAAAACCGAAAAAGGTGTTGACAAAAGGGAGGAGAGGTAGTATACTAACAAAGCTGTCTCCGATGGAGCGGCGCCAAGCGAGAGG
>JAUNJI010000003.1:28521-47913 GCA_030533295.1 Eubacteriales bacterium | reverse complement strand
ACAGCGTTTTACACAAGATACACAAGGACGATCCGCCATTTTTGTGCAAACGATACGATTTCGACCGTGGGGGCGATCTACTCCCCCGCGTTATTGCAAAATCCCGCATTTCCATGTATAATGAACATGGATTTTAGGAGGGTAAATACATGAATACTGACAAGATCATCACACTTGCCTCATTCGTCCTGTACCTGATCTTCATGGTCGGTGTCGGGATGCACTTCATGGGCAAGAACCGCACGACGACCGAGTACTTCCTCGGCGGGCGCAAGCTGGGTTCGTGGGTCACATCGATGAGCGCACAGGCGTCGGATATGTCCGGCTGGCTGCTCATGGGCCTGCCCGGCGCCGCTTATCTATCCGGCATCTCGGCGAGCTGGATCGCCATCGGCCTCGCCGTCGGCACCTATCTCAACTGGTTGCTCGTCGCCAAGCCGCTGCGCCAATACACCAAGGTGGCTGACGACTCGATCACGCTGCCGCAGTTCTTCAAAAATCGGTTCGAGGACGAGAGCGGTATGCTCTCGGTGATCTCCGCCGTGTTCATCTTGGTCTTTTTCCTGTTCTACACGGCTTCGGGCTTCGTCTCGTGCGCCAAGCTGTTCACGTCGGTGTTCGGCATCCCCTATCTGGTGTCGCTGCTGATCGGCGGCGTCGTGGTCATCTCCTACACCTTCGCGGGCGGCTTTTTCGCCGTCAGCTGGACGGACTTTTTCCAAGGGATGCTGATGTTCTTCTGCGTCATCGCCGTGCCGACGATCGCCATCAGCTCGATGGGCGGCCCCGCTGACTTCTTCGCGCAGGTCGAGGCGTTCAACCCGGATTTCCTCGATATGTTCGTCGATGGCGCGACCCATACGCCCTACACCGCGCTCGGCATCGTCTCGCTGCTCGCGTGGGGCTTGGGCTATTTCGGCCAGCCGCACATCTTGGTGCGCTTCATGGGCATCGAATCGCCCGGCGCGATCAAAAAATCCCGCCGCATCGCGACGGTCTGGGTGCTGATCTCGCTGACGGCCGCGGTGATGATCGGCGTGTCCGGCCGCCTGTTCCTCGGCGACGGCCTGCTCGACATCACGGGCAACCAGGAGACGATCTACATCAACATGGTCAGCCGGATCTTCCCGGTGTTCATCGGCGGCATCTTCCTGTCCGCCATCCTTGCGGCGATCATGTCCACCGCGGACAGCCAGCTGCTCGTCACCGCCTCGGCCATCACCGAGGATTTCTACCACAACAAGATCCGCCCGAACGCCTCTGCACAGGAGCTGATGTGGGTCTCCCGCATCTGCGTGATGGCGGTCGCCGTGGTCGCCATCCTGATCGCCACCGACCAGAACAGCACGGTGCTCGGTCTGGTCGAATATGCGTGGGCGGGCTTCGGCTCGGCCTTCGGTCCGCTGGTGCTGTGCTCGCTGCTGTGGCGGCGCACCAACAAGCAGGGCGCGTATGCCGGCATCTTGGTCGGCGGCGTGGTCGATCTGGTCTGGGCGCAGCTCTCGGGCGGCATCTTCGACCTGTATGAGATCGTCCCCGGCTTCGTCTGCGGCCTGCTCGCGATCATCGTGGTCAGCCTGCTGACCCCGGCGCCGTCCAAGTCGATCACCGACCGCTTCGACACCTATCGTACCTGCGAGAAATAACACCTTATCTCGACCTGTGAGGAGCAAATGAAACAGAAACTCAAAAAACTGCTGACGGCCGTGATCGCGATCGTCGCGTTCGTCAACGGCGCGCTGCTGGCTGCCGACGAAATGGGCGGCGACCGCACGCTGACCGAGCAAACGGCCGTCCACTTCATCGATGTCGGCCAAGGCGACGCTGCGCTGCTGCTCTCGGGCGGGCAAGCCGTGCTGATCGATGCCGGCACGGCCGACGGCGGCGCGACCGTCGTCCGCTATCTCGAGGAGCTGGGCGTGCACGAGCTGTACGCCGCCGTCGCCACCCACCCCCATGCCGACCACATCGGCGGCATGGCGCAGGTGATCCGGGCGTTCCCGCCCGCGCATTTCTACATGGGTCCGGAGACCCAGAACACGGCCACCTACGCCGGTATGCTGGACGCGCTCGAGCAGACCGGCATCCAGCCCACCATCCCGGCGGATGGCGAAACGCTGACGTTCGATTCGGGCGCATCGCTCACCTTTTTGGGGCCTGCCGACGATGTATCGGCCTCCAACCTGAACGACCGCTCGCTGATCGCGCTCTTCCGCGCGGGCGAGACCGACGTGCTGTTCATGGGCGACGCCGAGACCCCGGCCGAGCGCTCGCTGCTCGAGCATCACCCCGGCCTGACCTGCGATGTGCTCAAGGTCGGCCACCACGGCGCGGCCACCTCCTCCTCGGAGAAGTTCCTGCGCGCCGTGCAGCCCACGACCGCGGTGATCTCCTGCGGGGTGGACAACGACTACGGCCACCCCAGTGACAAGACCTTGCAGACCTTGTCCCACTTGGGCATCACCGATGTCCGCATCACCGCGCAGTCGGGCTCGATCGTCCTGTCGCTCCCGTCCCCGTCGCAAAACAAGGAGGATGCTGCATGAAACAGATCGGTATCGTCGATCGCTTTGAAGGCGACCGCGTCGTCGTGGAGATCGACGGTCAAATGTTCGACTTCCCTCGCGCCGGTGCCCCCGCCATGCTGGCGGAGGGCATGGTCGTCATCATTCGGCAAGGGCGTATCGTCGATGTCGATCAGATCGAGACCCAGCGCATCGAGGACGATATGCGCCGCCGCTTCGAGCGCCTGCTCGGCAAGCAGCCGGAGCTTTGACCGTCCCCACCCCCATACCCCATTATGAAAGGCGAAAACAAATGGAAAAAAGACCTTTTTTGACTCTGCCGCAGCTGCAAGAGATCGTCAAGACCTATCCGACGCCGTTCCACATCTACGATGAGCAGGCGATCCGCGAGAACGCCCGCCGCGTCAAGGCGGCCTTCGCGTGGGATCCGCGCTTCAAGGAATACTTCGCCGTCAAGGCGACGCCCAACCCCCGTCTGCTCCAGATCCTGCACGAGGAGGGCTTCGGCTGCGACTGCTCGAGCTATCCCGAGCTGCTGCTCAGCAAAGCCTGCGGCATCACCGGCCACGAGATCATGTTCTCGTCCAACGTCACCCCGGCGGCGGATTTCAAGCTCGCCTCCGATCTGGACGCGATCATCAATTTCGACGACATCACCCATCTGGCGTTTTACGACAAGATCGGCGAATGGAAGGAGACCATGTCGTGCCGCTTCAATCCCGGCGGCCACTTCGTGCTCGATAACGAGATCATGGACTCGCCGCAGCAGGCCAAGTACGGCATGACCCGCGAGCAGCTGATCCAAGCCTTCCGCTATATGCAGGGCAAGGGCGTCAAGCACTTCGGCATCCACGCCTTCCTCGCCTCCAACACGGTCGAGAACGAGTACTACCCCGCCCTCGCCCGCATCCTGTTCGAGCTGGCGGTCGAGGTGCAGCGGGAGACCGGCGTGCACATCGCGTTCATCAACCTGTCCGGCGGCGTGGGCATCCCCTATCGCCCGACGCAGCAGCCGAGCGACATCATGGTCATCGGCGAGGGCGTGCGCCGCGCCTATCAGGAGGTGCTCGTCCCGGCCGGCATGGACGATGTCGCGATCTACACCGAGATGGGGCGCTTCATCCTCGGGCCCTATGGGGCGCTGGTCGCCCAGTGCATCCACCAGAAGCACACCTACAAGGAATATGTCGGTCTGGACGCCTGCGCGGCCGACCTGATGCGCCCGGCGATGTATGGCGCGTACCACCATATCACCGTGCTGGGCAAGGAGGACGCGCTCTGCGACCATGTGTACGATGTGACCGGCGGCCTGTGCGAGAACAACGACAAGTTCGCGATCGACCGGGCGCTGCCCGAGATCGCCATCGGCGACTATCTGTACATCCACGACACCGGCGCACACGGCTATTCGATGGGCTACAACTACAACGCCAAGCTGCGCTCGGCCGAGCTGCTGCTCCGCACCGATGGCACGGTCGAGCAGATCCGCCGCGCCGAGACGGTCAAGGACTATTTTTCCACGCTGGACTGCACCGGCCTGCTGGACGGCATCGAGTGACCGACAGCGCGGCTGCTATACCGAAAAAGATCCCCACGGCACGATGTGCCGTGGGGATCTTGCGTTTTTCGTCTGCTCGGGCTCAGTCGTCCTGCGCGGACGCATCGAACAGGCCGCCCCGCTGCGCCTGACGGGGATCCTCGAACAGCGCACGATGATCCTCGTAGATCAGGCGCAGCCCCTCGAGCGTCAGGTCGGGATCGACATCATCGATCAGGCTGCAATACTCGGCCATCATGCGCCCCATGCCGCCGGTGGCGACCACGCGCACGCTGCCGCCCAGCTCGGCCTTGATGTCGAGGATGATGCCGGTCAGTGCGCCCACATAGCCGCGCACCGCGCCCGATTGCATGGACTGGATGGTGGTCTTGCCGATCGCCCGCTCGGGGCGCTCGATGTCCACGCGCGGCAGCTTGGACGCCTTGTGGAACAGCGCTTCCATCGCGACTTTGATCCCCGGGAAGATCGCGCCGCCCTGATAGGCGCCCTCCGCGTCGATCGCGTCGAACGTGGTCGCTGTGCCGATGTCTACGATCACCAGCGGCTTGCCGTACTTGCGTATCGCGCTCACCGCGTTGACCAGACGATCGGCGCCGACCTCGCGCGGGTTGGCATAGCGGTTGACGATGTCGATCGGCACGTCCCGCCCGACGACCACCGGCCATACCCGCAGGTATTTGCCGATCGCGTTCTCCAGCGTGTACATCACCGGCGGCACGACCGAGGCGATGATCACCGCATGGGTCTCGGCCGGATCCAGCTCGTGGATATGATAATACTGTATGATCTGCATCCCCAGCTCATCCGAGGTGCGCTCGGCATTGGTCGAGATGCGGAACGAACCGCACAGCCGGTTCCCATCATACAAACCGAACACCATGTTGGTGTTCCCTACATCGATGGCCAAAAGCATATCTTTCTTTCCCCTTATCCTCCGATCTTCTCCCGGCGAAGCAGGGCGCCGTCCTCGTCCAGCAGGTCGAGATGGCCGGGTTGCCCCTTTTCGATCGTCAACCGTGCGTATCCGGCCGGACCGCCGCGCGGCAGGCTGATGCTGCCCGGGTCGCACACCAGCACCCCTTGCTCCCGTTCGAGCACCATGCGGTGCGTATGGCCAAAAAACGCGAGCGCACAGCCCTCCTCGCGGGCGCGGTGCGCCACCAGCCCGCCCGAGCGCATGGACGCCCGCTCCCGATGCCCATGCGTCAGATAGGCGCGCAGCGTCCCGACCGGCACGACCGCGTACCAGCCGAACGCATCATCGAGATCGTTATTACCGCGCACGCCGCAGATCGACAACGAGGGATAGATGTGCCGCAGTTCGCGCACATCCTCGGTATAGTCGCCCAGATGGAACACCCGGTCGGGCTGCTCGCGCTCGATCGCCTCGATCATGCCCGCGGTGCGCCCGTGCGAATCTGCGAATATCAGTATCTTCAAGCTGCCTGCTCCTTTCGCCGCGATAGGTGTATTGTACACCGTGGACGCGCTGTTGTAAACCCACCCCGCTCACATTTTTTCCATTCGGTGCATATACTTGCAATAGACCATGCTTGGAAAGGGAGCGCGTATATGCCAGATCGATATGATTTCCTGCGCCGTTTAGCGGCGCAGGCCGGGAACGAGGACGCGGTCGCCCGCCTGCGCGATGCCTTGCAGACACCGAGCGGGCAGCAGGCCGCACAGGCGGTCTCCGCCCGCCACGCGGCGGACTTGGAACGCGCCGCACAGGCCGCCCAGCGCGGCGATATGGCCACCGCCGCCCAGCTCACGCAGCAGCTGATGCGCACGCCCGAGGGCGCACGGCTGGCCGCACAATTCAAACAGATCTTCCGCCCATAAGGAGGCCGCGTCATGGACAACGATATGCTCTCCTCGCTGCTGCGCGACCCGGCTTCGCTGCAAAACGCCATCCAAGCGGTGTCCGGGATGCTGGGCGGCGAGGGCGCGGCCAGCGAGCCGCCGCCCCCGTCCGACTACGACCCGACCGCCGACCTGATGCAGCGGGCGCTGCCCGTGATCGGCACGATCGTGCAGAGCGGACAGCAGGCCGTTCGGCAAGAAAAACGCGCCCTGCTGGGCGCGCTCAAGCCATTCGTCACCGACGCGGTCGCGGGACAGTTCGATCATGCGATCCGGCTGGTCAGCATGGCGCGGATGGCGCGGGCGGCGCTCGGCCAGCTCGATCCGCAGGGCGGGCAGCCGTCCGAAACCGATGTCCAGCCGCGTTAGCGAGAGGAGGATCCGCTTTTGTACAACCGCTATCTGGCCGCCGCGAACAGCGAGCCGCTGCCGCCCGACGACCCGCCCCATCCGGCGGACAGCCGCCCCGCCGGGGCGCTGACCGGGCTGGGGCGCGGCCTGTCCGACCGGCTGCACAACGTCAAACTGGATATGGACACGGTGATCGTGCTCGCGCTGGTGTGGTTCCTGCTGGCCGACGACGGCGACGGCGTGGACTGGGAGCAGCTCATCCTGATCGGAGTGCTGCTGGTGCTGGGGATCTGAGGCGTCAGATCCCCTGTTCCGCGCGGGCGGCGCTCAGCCCTGTCCCAGCTTGGCGGCAGCGGCATCGGCCAGCCGGGCGAAATCGGCCAAGCTGAGGCGCTCGCCGCGCACGCGGGCATCCAGCCCGACCGACGTGACCAGCGCAGCGATCTCGTCCTTGTTCAGCGTGCTGCCGAGCACCGGCGCGAGCGCGTTGACCAGCGTCTTGCGGCGCATATTGAACGCCGCACGCACGAGGGCGAAGAACAGCTTTTCATCCTGCGGCTGCACGGTCGGCGCGGCCAGCGGCGTGAGCTGCAACACCGCCGAATCCACCTTGGGACGCGGCACGAAGCAGTCGGCCGGCACATCGAACAGGATCTCTGCCGCCGCATGATACTGTACATAGACCGTGAACGCCGAATAGGCCGCTGTGCCCGGCTGGGCGCAGATCCGCTGCGCGACCTCCTTTTGCACCATGACCGTGATCCGCTCGAACGCGCGGCTCTCGAGCAGCGCGGTGATCGTCGGCGTGGTGATATAATACGGCAGGTTGGCGCACGCGACCACGCGCTCCGTCCCGAACCGCTCGCGGCACAGCGCCGCCAGATCGAGCGCGAGCACATCGCCCTGCACGACCTCGAGCCCGGTGCAGTCCGCGAGCGTCTCCGCGAGCACGGGCAGCAGCGCCCGGTCGAGCTCGATCGCGACCACGTGCGCCGCCTGGCGACACAGCTCGGCGGTCAGGCAGCCCATGCCGGGCCCGACCTCGACCACGTTGCCCGCCTGCGCCGCGCCGCTCTGCGCGGCGATCTGCTGCGGCACGCGCACATCGGTCAGGAAATTCTGGCCGAGCGACTTGGAAAACCGGAAACCATGCCGCCCCAGCACCGCGCGTATGGTATCGATGTCACAAAGATCCATAGTTCACCTCTTTGGCTCGTTTTCGTCTTGCTGTATGATCGGGCACCGCGCCCAAAAGGCCGGCGGCATCGCCGCCGGCCTCGATCTGCCGATCTGTCTGCGCGTCATTCCTCGCCTTCGATCAGGCCGTAACCGCCTGCCGCGCGCTTGTACACGACCGCATGGACATTGTCCGCATCTGCGTTGCGGAAGAAATAGAACTGATGACCGACCAGGTTCATCTGGAGGATCGCCTCGTCCACGCTCATGGGCTTGACCTCGAAGCGCTTGCGGCGCACGATGTCGAAATCCTCCTCGGACAGCGCCGCCTGCTGCTCGGCGATCTTGTCGAACGCGCCCTCACGCAGCCGCCGCTCCAAACGGGTCTTGTGCTTGCGGATCTGACGCTCGATGCTGCTGATCGCGCCATCTACCGAGGCGAACATATCGGTCGTCGTTTCCTCGGCGCGGACGACCAGACCGGTCTGGCGCACCGTGATCTCCACCGTTTGTTTCCCGCGCAGCTCGCTGAAGGTCAGCGTGGTATCGGAATCCTGATGAAAATACCGATCTAGCTTTTCTACCTTGCGCAGCGCGTATTGCCGCAGATCGTCGTCGATCTTCATCTTGCGCTCGACGATAGTGAACCTCATAACATCATCTCCTAATGGGCAGGTCGCCCTTGATACTTCTCGGCACGCCCACGGCTTCGACGCGGTCTGTGCCATATGGAAATTTGTTATATATAGTATAGCAGATTTCGGTGATCTTGTCCAATCTATTTTGAGCGATCTTGCATCGATCGCAGCGATCTTGCTGATCGCGCCGCGTCTTTTCGCGTGCGCAGCAGGGCGCGGCCATGCCGCGCCCTGCTGCGTTGCTGTTTCGTTCGTTCATCGGTACGCGGACGCGGTATCCGAACGGTTCGCGCGGCGAGCCGATCAGATCGTGCCCGCTGCGTGCCGCGTCACGTGGCACGAGATGTTGACGACGCACGGCAGCCCCGCGATATGCGTGCCGAAGGGCTCGATCGCGCAGGAGAGCGCCGTCACTGTGCCGCCCAGCCCCTGCGGGCCGACGCCCGAGGCATTCACCTTGTCGAGGATCGCCTGCTCCATCTCCGCATAGAGCGGATCGGCGTTGCGCTCGTCCACCGGACGCAGCAGCGCCCGCTTGGCCAGATAGGCCGCCTTATCGCTCGTGCCGCCCAGACCGACACCGATCACGATCGGCGGGCAGGGATTGGAGCCCGCGTCGATGCACGCCCCCGCGATAAAGTCCACGATCTGCTCGGTGGTGGCCGCCGGGGTGAACATCTTCATCGCGCTCATGTTCTCCGAGCCGAAGCCCTTGGGCGCGACCGTGATGCGGATCGTGTCCCCCGGCACGAGCGCGGTGTAGAGCACGCAGGGCGTGTTGTCGTTGGTATTTTCGCGGCGCAGCGGATCGCCCACCACCGACAGGCGCAGATAGCCATCCAGATAGCCCTGCCGCACGCCCTCGGTCACGGCGTCCTCGAACGCACCGCCCACCAGATGGACATCCTGCCCGACCTCGGCGAACACGATCGCCATGCCGGTGTCCTGACAGACCGGCACATCGTTCTGTCGCGCCAGATCGCAGTTGGCGAGCATCTCGTCGAAGATCTCGCGCCCCAACGGCGACTGCTCGGCGGCGCGACCGGCCACGAAGGCGCGCCGCAGGTCGTCCGGCAGGTAATAGTTGGCATCGATGCAAAGCTGCCGCACCAGTTTGGTCACTTCCATCACGTCGATCGTTCTCATACCGTCCTCCTGTATTCCGGTGCGCCGCCGATCCAAACAGCGTGCACCTGCGTCATGATGTCCAGCGGATCGCCGCTCCACAGCACCAGATCGGCGTCCATCCCCACGGCCAACCGGCCGATGCGGTCGTCCATGCCCGCGATCTGCGCGGGGACGGCCGTGACCGCACGCAGCGCGTCCCGCCGCTCCATCCCCGCCCGAACGGCCAGCATGAGCGCCATCGGCAGCAGGCGGAGCGGCGTTTCGGGGTGATCGACCGTGATCGCGGTCGGGATCCCGGCCTTGCACAGCAAGCCGGGCGCGGCATCCGACAGGTTGCGGATCTCGGGCTTGGAGCGGTCGGTCATGTGCGGACCGCTCACCACCGGCACGTGCTCGTCCGCCAGCAGGTCGGCGACCAGATGCGCCTCTGTGCCGTGGACGATGACCGGGCGCAGCCCAAATTCCTTGGCGATCCGCAGCGCGGTGAAAATATCGTCTGCGCGGTGGGCGTGGAAATGCGCCGCCACCTCGCCCCGCAGCAGGGGCACCAGCGCGTCGAGCTTGCTGTCGTAGTCGGGCGCGTCCTCGTCCGGGTCGCGGGCTGCGCGGTCGCACCGCGCCAGATACTCCTTGGCCTTATAAAGCTGCTCGCGGATCAGCGCGGCGGTCGCCATGCGGGTGACGGGCGTCTCGTCCTTATCGTGATAGACCGTCTTGGGGTTCTCGCCCAGCGCGAACTTGATCGCGAGCGGCGCTTTGCGTATCATATCGTCCACCCGCCGTCCGGCGGTCTTGAGCAGGGCGATCTGCCCGCCGATCGGGTTGGCGCTGCCCGGGCTGACCGCGACCGTGGTCACGCCGGCCTCGAGCGCCTCGCGAAAACCGCGATCCATCGGGTCGATCCCATCGATCGCCCGCAGCTGCGGCGTGACCGGGTCGGTATCCTCGTTGCCGTCTGCGCCCTCGAAGCCCAGTCCGTCGCCATACAGGCCGAGATGGGCGTGTATGTCGATCAGGCCGGGGGTGAGCACCCCGCCCCCACCGTCCCACACGGTGTCGGCGGCGGGCGGCGCGTCCGTGCCCATCGCGGCGATCACGCCGCCCTCGATCAACACCCAGCCGAAAAAGCGGGTATCCTGTTCATCCATCGTCCAAACGTGGACATTGGTCATCAGCGTTCGATCCATGCAAAACCTCGCAAAAAATAATCGTTGACAAATCTGGAAATATATGGTATATTCATCCTGGCAGTCGGAAAGACTGCCGTGCACCGTTCATATCTTTATCCCCACGATCCTACTTTTCCATTTGGCGCCTTTCCTTGCCGGAAGGGCGCGTTTTTTTGCCCTACGGCGTGTGCTGCGCGTAAAAACAAGACCGAGGTCGCCCTCGGTCATCGTCTTATCTGCGGCGGCGCGAACCGTTCTTGCGATCGGTCGCGTGGCGCACGTCTGCCTGACGGCTCTCGCTGTCCGACATGAACGCCTTCAGCTTATCCTCGAAGCTCATGGACGCAGGATCCTTGGGCGGCTGCGGCGCACGGCCGCGCGACCCACCGGCGCGCTGCGAAAAACGCGAGCCGCGCGGCGCATAGCCGCCCGACCGCTCCGCACGCGGCTCCTGTGGCAGGGCCTTTTTGATCGACAGGTTGATGCGACCCGCCTGATCGATATTGATGATCTTGACCTTGACCTGCTGCCCCTCTTGCAGGTGGTCCTTGATGTCGTTGACGAAGCTCGTCGCGACCTCGGAGATGTGCACCATGCCCGACTTTCCCTCGGGCAGCGCGACGAACGCGCCAAACTTGGTGATGCCGGTTACTTTTCCTTCTACGATCGATCCCACTGCCAAATCCATAAAAGCTGTTTTGTCCTCCGTCGTTTTTTCCCGTTCACCGGCTGGACGTGTCCACGAACACACGCTCTCCCGGCTCCGCATAACTCAGCTCGGTGCGCGCCAGCTCGCGGATGTCCTCCTCGGTGATGCCGTCCTGCATCTCCTGTTGCAGGATCTCGTTGGCCTGTTGGTATTCCTCCACCTGTGAGGTGAGCTGCTCGAGCTCGGTCTGCTTATCCGCGATCTGTGTGCGCAGACGAACGATCGTGACCGAGGCATAGAGCAGAAAAGCCAACATCACGATCTTGACGACCAGTGGCATTTTCTGTTTTGCCATCCCGTTCCCCCCATATTCTCCGCGCCCGACTGATACAACTCCTATTCTATACCCTTTCCCCGAAAAAGGGAAGGGGTTTTTGCAAACTTTTTTATCGTCTTTTGGATTTTTTGCACGATGCTGCACCGCCGCAGCCAGCCGCGCACGCGCCGCGCCGCGTTCCTGCCGCCGCGCCACAGCCGGACGACCGCGGCCAGCACGCCGCCCAACGCCGCGAGCACCGCATCGCTCAGCCCGGCGAAATACACCGCCGCCCCGGCCGCTGCCCCCGCCAGCGCGAACGCCCGGCTCTGTCCGACCGCGAAAAGCAGATCGAACTCGAACAGCCCGGCCAGCAGCACCAGCCAAAACACCGCATCGTACCCCGCGGTCGCCAGCGGGCCGCAGCGGAACTGCCGCCGCAGGGCACGCAGACCGTCATACAGCAGCCCGATGCCCGCGCCCAACAGCACGCTGCGCAACAGCAGCAGCCACTGCTCCTGATTGGTGAACGGCTCCATCCCCGTCACCTGCTGCCCAGCAGCCGTCCCCAAAAGCTGCCGCGCGGCTGTGCGCTGTCGTCGTATTCGATCAGCCCGACCTCGCCCGCGACGAGCAGCTCGCCCGCCTCGAGCTGGAGCCGCTCGACGTGCAGCCCCTGCCCGCGGATCACCAGCATCCCGCGCACGGTCTCGAGCAGCACCTGCTGCTCGTCGAAGCTCTGCACATCGAGCACACCGGCGATCGACAGCTTTTCCCTGCCCTCGAGTATGATCGTGTGGGGCATCTCCCTGTTGCGTTCCTCAGACGCCATGCCAGTCCCTCCCTGTCCGCACGTCCTGCTTGCTTTATCCTATGCGCCGCCCGGATGGGATATGTCCACGCGAAAGCGCCGGAGGGGACATCCCTCCGGCGCACACGACCGGCTGCTGGCCGGTCTATCTGTCCTGTTCATCTGGCGGCGGCCATCACAGCTCGCGATACAGCGCGGCGGCATCCGCCTTGAGCGCGTGCTCGGCCACGGCCAGCACCTCGACGCGCATGGTGCGCTGGCCGAACGCGATCTCGATCACGTCGCCCACCTTCACTTGATAAGAGGCCTTGGCCGGCTTGCCGTTGACCGCGATCCGCGCGGCATCGCACGCATCGTTGGCGACCGTGCGCCGCTTGATCAGCCGGGAGACCTTGAGATATTTATCTAATCGCACGTTATTTTCCGTCCACCTTATCTTTCAATGCTTTGCCCGGCTTGAACGCCGGAACGATCGCCGCCGCGATCTCGATCGGGTCGCCTGTGCGCGGATCATGCCCGGTGCGGGCTGCGCGCGGCCGCGTCTCGAACGTGCCGAAGCCGCTCAACTGGATCTTATCGCCCTGCGCCAGCGCATCGCCGATCGCGGCGAACACGGTATCGATCGTCTTTTCCGTGTCTTTTTTGGACAGGCCGACCTGTTCCGCTACGAGCGTGACCAGCTCGCTTTTTTTCATGCCGTTTCCCTCCGTTATCCTTGTTCCTTCGCCCGATCCCACAGCGCATCCAGCGCCTCCAGCGGCAGCGCGGACAGCGTTTCGCCCTGCGCGGCGGCCTGCGCCTCCATCGAGGCGAAACGGCGGATGAACTTTTCGCAGGTCTTTTCCATCGCACGCTCGGGATCGACCCCCAGATGCCGCGCCGCGTTGACCGCGGCGAACAGCAGGTCGCCGATCTCCTCCTCGGCGTCGCCCTGCCCGTGCGCGGCCTGCGTGACCTCGCCCAGCTCCTCTGCGACCTTGTCGAGCGCGCCCTGCGGCCCGTCCCAGTCGAAGCCGACCTTGGCCGCCTTCTTTTGCAGCTTTTCGGCGCGGATCAGGCCGGGCAGGCTCTTCGCCACGCTCTCGAGCGTCGCGGTGTCGCTTTTCTGGTGCTTCTCCTTGCGCTTGAGCTCGTCCCAATTGCGCAAGATCTCCTCGGACGAGCTGACCTCGACCGTGCCGAAGATGTGCGGATGGCGGAAGATCAGCTTTTTGCAGATCCCGTCGGCTACGTCCCCGATGTCGAACACGCCCTTTTCCTTTTCCATCTGGGTATGGAACACGACCTGGAGCAGCACGTCGCCCAGCTCCTCCTTCAGGTGCTCGGGATCGCGCTCGTCGATCGCCTCGCAGACCTCGTAGGTCTCCTCGATGAAGTTGCGGCGGATCGACTGGTGATCCTGCTCACGATCCCACATACAGCCATCCGGCGCACGCAGGATCTCCATGATGCGCAGCAGGTCGTTCAGGTCATATTTGTCTTTTTGCTCAAAATCAACCATATTTTTACTCTTTCCGTCATTTCAAATGTAGTATATCCGCGATCTTGTCGCCCTTGGGCAGCAGCAGCACGTCCTCCCGCTCGACCGCGCGCAGCGCGAGCAGCAGCACGCCATAGGCGACGACCGCCACCGCGATCGAGAGCAGCGTGACCAGCTTATCCGCCGCCGTACCGGGCGCCGCGTCCAGCAGGCGCAGCAGGCCGGTGTGGCACAGATAGGTCGCCGCGCCCATGCCGACCGCCGCCGCCAGCGGCCGCCCGACGGTCTTGCCCAGCGGGGGCAGCGCGTGCGACAAGCGCCCGATCTGCAACAGATTGAGCAGCGCGATCAGCCAGTAGCACACCGCCGTACTGATCGGTGCGCCCGCGATGCCGACCGCAGGCAGGCCGATCAGGTAGTAGTCGCCGAAGATCTTGACCAGCGCCCCCAAAAACATCGAGACGAGCGGCAGGTCGATGCGGCCAAAGGCCTGCAAGGTCGCGTTCGTCACCGCGACGAGCGCCACCGCCGGCACGGCCAAGCCCAAGATCGCCATCAGCGCACCGCCGATCGTCGTGCCCTCGCTGTAAAACAGGCGCAGGATCGGCCCGGACAGCAGCAAAAAGCCCGTGCCCGCAGGCAGGGTGATCAGCATGGTCAGGCGCAGCGTCGTGCCCAGCGTCTGGGAGACCTTGGTGAAGTTTTGTGCGGCGCGGGCGCTCGCGATCGTCGGCAGCACGCTGACCGCCAGCGCGGTGATCAGCGTCTGCGGCAGGTTGAAAAAGTTGATCGCCTGCCCGGTGTAGATGCCGTAGACCGTGGTCGCCTGCGCGGCGGTCATGCCGACCGCCGGGCTTTGCAGCCGCGCGGCGATCAGCGCCACGTCGATCAGGTCGGTCAGGCTCATGACCGCCGAGCTGATCGTGATCGGGATCGACAGGCTGAGCAGCGTTTTGGCGAGCTGCCGCGTCGGGCGGACGGTATCGCTCAGCAGGTGCACCGGCTCGCTGCGTCGGCGCACGACGGCCGCCTGCACCAGCATATAGGCCGCCGCGCCGACCTCGCCCAGCGTCACGCCGAGCACGGTCATCGCCGCGACCTGCGGATCGGCCATGCCGTGCGCTTTGGCATAGTAGGCCAGCCCCAGCCCGACGAACAGCTTGCCCAGCGCCTCGATCACCTGCGAGACCGCCGTGGGCACCATGTTGGCACGTCCCTGATAGTACCCCCGGAACACCGAGAGCACCGCGACCATGAGCACGCTGGGCGCGATCGCCATCACCGCCGCGCAGGCCGCCGGGTTTTGGATCCACCGCGCGAACGTATCCGCGCCGAAGAACAGCACCGCCGAGGCCGCCGCGCCCACCGGCACGAAGATACCGGCCGCCACGCGCACGATCCGCCGGACCTCGCGCTCCCGGCCGAAGGCCGTCGCCTCGGCCACCATCTTGGACAGCGCGGCCGGCAGGCCGACCGTCGATACCACCAGCATCGCGGTATACAGCCGATAGGCCGCGCTGAACAGCCCGAACGCCGGCGAACGCTCGCCGCCGATCAGGTTTTGCAGCGGGATCTGGAAGAACGCGCCGATCACCTTGACGATCAGGCTCGCCGCCATCAGGATGACCGCACCTTGCACGAAATTCTGTTTCTTTTGCCGCAAACGCTACACGCCCTTCGCTGTATTCTTATCTAACCGTATGCAGGGCGCGGTGAAATATGCGCTCACAGCGCCCCGCCGCAGGCCGCGCAGAACGCCGCCCCGTGGCCGCACGGCTTGCCGCAGTGCGGGCAGACCGTTTCCGCACGCATCCCGGCCAGCTCCTCGCGCAGCGCGGCGATCTTCTGCTGCTTTTCGTCCACCGCCGCGATCTTTTCCTCGAGCTCGCTGTTGGACACCTCCGCCCCGCGGTGCAGCTCATACACCAGACGTCCCATCTCCTTGTACAGCACGTCACACTCGGTGTTCAGGTCGAAGATCTGCAGATTGAGGCGCGTGGACGCGGTCAGCTCGGTCGCTTTTTTGCCCGCGGCATCCGCTGCGCACCCGGCCGCCTGCCCGGTCTTATCCGCCACGCCCTTTACCTTTTCCATGAACGACTGTAACTTCGCATCCATCGTCACGCGCTCCTTTCATTGCGTCTGTGTGGCCTTATGTGTGGTCTATTATACTGCACAGCCCGCGAAAATGCAAGACTGCGCCCGCCCTCAGCCGACGAACTCGTGCAGCACGGAATCGGCCGGCATATGCGCCGCCGCATCGAGCGGCGCGACCCGCCCGAGCACCGCGCTGACCGGCTCGAGCCCGGCCTGCGCGAGCGCCGCCTGCTGTCCTTGCAGCTGCGGCGTCAGCCGCTCCAGCAGCACGGGCAGCTCATAGGGCAAAAAGGTGTCCACGGTCAGATCGGCCTGCCCGCGATAGGGCGAGATATACAGCCGCTCGCCCCGGCGCACCGAGTTCCACTGGCGCAGCGTCTCGGCCACCGGCGCATTGCGGAACAGGCTATCCCGCATCGCGCGGCGCAAAAAGCGCAGCATATAGGGTTCGAGCCGGTCGCCCACGCCGGGCACGACCGCGCTGGCGATCGACAGATACACGCTGGTCGCCATATGCGCCAGATCGCCCATGATGACCGGGTTGAAGGCGTGGATCCCCTCGATCAGCACCACCTCGTCCGGATCGAGGCGCAGCGTGCGCGCACCGGGGCGCGAGGTGCGGATCTCGAAATCGAAGCGGGGCAGCTCGATCTGCTCGCCCTCGGCCAGCCGCGCCAGATGCTCGCTGAGCAGCGGCAGATCCATGCACTCCGGGCTCTCCAGATCGGGCACGCCGTTTTCCGGGTCGGGCGGCACCTCATAGGTGCCGATCGTGCGATAGTAATCGTCCATCGAGATCATCTCGGCGTGGATCCCGTGCTGCGCCAGCGCGTGCGCGATGCGGTCGTTGGTCGTCGTCTTGCCCGAGGAGGACGGCCCGCAGAGCAGCACGATCGGCTTGTGCACGCTGTTGGCCGCGATCTGCTCGGCCACGCGGCCGATCTGCTCGTCATACTGCCGCTCGCAATCGCGGACGAAATCCGCCGCCTCATAGCGTGCGCGGTGGTTGATATATTTGAGCGTGTATTCCGCCATGCTCGTCCTACCTCCTCATTCCCGTGGAAAAAGCAGCTTGCGTTTGCCCGCCGTCAGCCGATCGGCGGCGGCGATGTACTCCGCCGGATACTTGGGCGCGTTGACGCGCTCGATCCAGCCGGTCGCCCGCTCGACGCGCTTGGACACGCCGCCCGCGCCGAGGGCGAGGATGGTCTGCAATTCCTCCATCATCGCCACATTGTAAAAACATTCTGTGTCCGGCTGGCACCAGCCGACGTTCTCGAAGCCGCCTGCGGTGAATTTCTGCCGATACAGATAATAGGGGCCATAGCCCGCGTCGCGCAGCGCATGGGCAGCGCCGTCCAGCATCTGCGCGACCGTGCCGCGCAGCGCGGCTGCCGCGCCCTTATCATCGAGGTCAGCGCCGCGTTTGATCGCCAGCGTGTGCACGGTGATGTTCTCGGGCGCGAGCCCGATCAGGGTGTCCACCGTGCGGGCGAAGGTCTGCGCGGTGTCGCCGGTCAGCCCGGCGATCAGATCCATGTTGATCGCATCGAAGCCCACCGTCCGTGCCTCGTCATAGGTGCGCAGCACGTCGGCGGCGGTGTGCCGCCGCCCGATCGCCGCGAGCACCGCGTCCTCCATCGACTGCGGATTGATGCTCACCCGCCCCACACCGGCCGCGCGCAGCACGCGCAGCTTGCCCGGCGTGATGGTGTCCGGCCGGCCGGCCTCGACCGTGTATTCGCGCAGGCCGGTCAGGTCGAAATGCTGCGCCAGCGCCGCCAGCAGCCGCGCGAGCTGGCGCTCGTCCAGCGTGGTCGGCGTGCCGCCGCCGATGTAGATGCTCTGCACACGCTTGCCCGCCTCGCGCACGAGGGCGGCGGTCTGCGCGATCTCGTCGCACAGGACATCCAGATACGGCTCGATCAGATGGCCGGACTGCGCCGTGGCCGCCGACACGAACGAGCAGTAGTAGCACCGCGACGGACAAAACGGGATACCGACATAGAGCGAGATGTCGTCCGGGTCGATCGTGCGGTCGAGCGCCAGCGCGGTCGCCGCTGCGCGGATCGTCAGCGCCGCGCGGTCGGGCGCGACGTGGAAATGCTCGCGCAGGCGGGCAGCGGCCTCGCCGCGCCCCATGCCGCGCTCGATCATGCCGCGCGCCAGCTTGGCCGGACGCACGCCGGTCAGGCTGCCCCATACCGGCGGCTGCGCGAGCGCGGGCAGCACCGCTTCGTACACCGCGGTCTTGACCAACTCGGTGATCGTGCGTTTTTGGTCGAGCGCCGCCTGTCCGGCGATCGATGCGCTGCGCGTGTGCTCATGCCGCACGCCGTCCAGACAGGCGATCGCGCAGGCCGTGGCCGTGCCCTGCTGCACGGTGAGCAGGCTGCGGCACCAGTCGCCGGTCTGCCCCTCGTCCACCTGCGTGCTGCGCGTCAGCGTGACCGTGGGCAGCAGCGTCAGCAGCATCTCCTCGACCGCGTGCTTCAGGTCATGCCCCTCGAGCGTATAGATCATCGCCGGCCGACCGCCTGCAACATATACGGGTTGGCCGCCCGCTCCTCGCCCAGCGTAGACAGCGCCTCATGGCCGGGCAGCACCGTATAGTCGCCCGGCAGATCGTGCAGCCGCGCCAGCGAGTCCAGCATCTGGCCGAAATCGCCGCCCGCCAGATCGCAGCGGCCACATTCGTGGCGGAACAGCGTGTCGCCCGTGAACAGGCAGTCACCGATCTGGATGACCGACGAGCCGGGGGTGTGGCCGGGGGTGTGCAGATAGGTCGCGGTCAGCCCGCCGAAGGACAGCTGCGTGCCCTCGACTGCGCAGATCGCGGGCGTATCCTCGACATAGCCCTGCGCCATGCCGCCGAAATCCTGCATATTCTCTCGTTTGAGCAGCCACAGGTCGCCCTCGGGCACGACGTACTGTGCGCCGGTCTGCGCCAGCACCTCGTGCGCGGCGAGCAGATGATCGAAATGCGCGTGCGTCAGCAGCACGTACTTGACCTGCAAGCCCTCCTGCTCGACGGCGCGCAGGATCGACCGCGCGTTATCGGCCGGATCGATCACCACGGCTGCGCGGGTCTCCTCATCGTAAACGATATAGCAATTCGTGGCGATCATCCCCACGGTCAGTTGCATGGTCTTCATGCTCGTTCTCCTTTCTGTCACCGCATCTGGGCGGTGTCCATCCACAGTGTGACCGGCCCGTCGTTACACAGCTCGACCTGCATATCCGCGCCGAACACGCCGGTCTCGACCGGCAGGCCGCTCTCCCGGCAGCGGGCGATGAACGCCTCATAGAGCGGGATCGCGGTGTCCGGGCGGGCGGCGGCGATGAAGCTCGGCCGGTTGCCCTTTTTGCAGTCCCCATACAGCGTGAACTGCGATACGATCAGCAGCTGCCCGCCCACATCGGCGAGCGAGCGGTTCATCTTGTCGTTTTCGTCGGTGAACACGCGCAGTTTGACCGTCTTATCCGCCAGATAGACCGCATCCGCCGTCGTGTCCCCCTCGGTGATGCCGAGCAGCACCAAAAAGCCCTGCCCGATCGCGCCCTGCACCGCGCCGTCGATCGTCACCGACGCGCGTGAGACGCGCTGGATCAATGCCCTCATCGTGATCTG
>JAUNJI010000003.1:20647-28421 GCA_030533295.1 Eubacteriales bacterium | reverse complement strand
GTTCGGCCGCCGCGCACCGTTCATAGAAAAATGCCGCGACGCGGCATTTTTCACCAAGACCGGCAGCGAGCGTCGCGGTCTTGCGTGCTCCCGCAGCGGAAAACCTGCGTTTCGCCGCGCTTTCGCGGTGTATCTCGCGCCGCGCGGCCTCAGTTCGTGTCCACCGTGCGCGTCACGTCCACCACGCCCTTGATCGACCGCAGGCGGCTGATCAGGTTGTCGAGCTGGTGCACGCTGAGCACATCGACCATGGCGTTGATGACGCCGTAGCCGTCGTTGAGGTCGCGGGCAGACATATCGTGCACGTTGATCTTGCACGCCGCGAGCACCGTCGTCACCTCGCTGAGCACGCCGATGCGACTGCGCGTCGAGATCTGCAAGCCGGTCGAGAAGCGGTTGCTGCGGTTGGCCGAGGCCAGATCCTCGTCCCACCAAGCGTGCACCCAGCGGTCGGGGTCCTCTTGGATGTGGACGTTGACGCAATCCCGCCGGTGGATCGACACGCCGTAGCCGCGCGTGACGAAGCCCACGACCTCGTCCCCGGGGATCGGCGTGCAGCACCGCGCGAATTTGACCAGACAGTTCTCGATCCCCTCGACGACGATGCCGGTCGCGCTCTTGGTGACGCGCTTGTGCGGCTGCTCGACCGTGCGCGGCTGCTCCGCCCGCTCGGCCAGCTCGCGCTGCCGCCGCAGCTTGCCCACGTCGTCCTTGACCTTGTTGATGACCTTGGTCAGCGTGATGCCGCCGTAGCCGATCGCGGCGTACAGCTCGTCGAGCGTCGAGAACGAGAACTTGTTGAGCGTGTTGCGCTGCACTTCCTCGTTGTCGTAAAAGCCATTGTAGATCAGGTTTGCGCGCAGCTCGCGGTCGAGATCCTCGTGGCCGTTGATGATGTTTTCCTCGCGGCACTCCTTTTTGAACCACTGCTTGATCTTGCTGCGTGCCTCAGTGGTCTTGACGATCTTGAGCCAGTCGCGGCTCGGGCCGCGCGCCTCCTTGGCGGTCAAGATCTCGACGATGTCGCCGTTTTTGAGCTGGCTGTCGATCGGCGTGATGCGGCCATTGACCTTGGCGCCGGTCATGCGGTTGCCGACCGCCGAGTGGATCGCATAGGCCAGATCGATCGGGGTCGCGCCGGCCGGCATATTGATCACATCGCCCTTGGGCGTGAACACGAACACCTCGTCCGCGAACAGATCGACCTTGATGTTCTTGATGAAATCCTCGGCCTCGGTGTCCTGCTGCGCCTCGAGCAGCTGGCGGATCCAGGCGAAGGCCTCCTCGTTGCCGCGTTTGTCCAGCCCCTGCTTGTATTTCCAGTGGGCGGCCACGCCGTATTCGGCCATCTTGTGCATCTCGGTGGTGCGGATCTGGATCTCGAACGGGATGCCCTCCCGGCCGATGACCGTGGTGTGCAGCGACTGGTAGCCGTTGGGCTTGGGCGTCGAGATATAGTCCTTGAAGCGCCCGGGGATCGGCTTATACAGATCGTGCACATAGCCGAGCACGTTGTAGCAGTCGGCCACCGTGTCCACGATCACGCGCACGGCGCAGATGTCGTAGATCTCGTTGATGGTCTTGTGCTGGGCGTACATCTTGCGGTAGATCGAATAGATGTGCTTGACGCGCGTCGAGATCGTGTGCTCGATGTGCGCCTCGTGCAGCTTGCCGCCGATGCGCGTGCGGATGCGCTGCAAAAATTCCTCATGCTGCTCGCTCTGCGCCTTGAGCCCCTCGACGATCTCGCTGTAGCCGATCGGATCGAGGATCCGCAGCGACAGATCCTCCAGCTCCCACTTGATGCGGCTCATGCCCAGCCGGTGCGCGATCGGCGCGTAGATCTCCATGGTCTCGAGCGCCTTGTCGCGCTGCTTGCGCTCGGGCAGGAACTGGAAGGTGCGGGCATTGTGCAGGCGGTCGGCCAGCTTGATGAGGATCACGCGGATGTCCTTGGCCATCGCCAAGAACATCTTGCGCAGATCCTCGAACTGCTCCTGCACCTTGGAATAGCGCAGCATCCCCAGACGGGTGACGCCATCGACCAGCTCGACCACCGCCGTGCCGAACTTGTTTTCGATCTCCTTATACCCGAACTGTGTGTCCTCGATGCAGTCATGCAGCAGCGCGGCGCAGATGGAGTCGGTGTCCAGCCCCATCTCGACCACGATCTCGGCCACCGCCACCGGGTGGATGATATACGGCTCGCCGTTGCGCCGCTTCTGCCCCTCGTGGGCGGCTGCCGCGCACTCATAGGCTGCGCGGATCTTTCTGATATTCGCCTGTGGGTTTTGCTTTTGCACGCGCTCGATCAAAAAATCCAGTTTGTTCTGCATGATAGTGCCCCCTTTTATCGGTCAATCCGCCATGCTCTGCAACGTGGCCAGCACGACCGAACCTGATATATCCGCCTTGCCCTGATAGGGCTTGAGCAGGATGTTGAGCATCCCCTCTCTGAAATGATAGCTGATCAGCCCGGACTCGGAAAACACGTCCAGACACACGAACAGCTTGCCGATGTTGATGTCTCTGCGGCTCTCCCACGCCACGCGGCGCGAGAGCGCACTGTCCGGCACGGACAGCCGGCCGTCCTCTGCGCGGCACACGATGTGCCGCCACACCGCGACCAGATCCTTGCGGTCGGGCAGCAGCAGACGCGCCTCGCGCGCGGTCAGCGGCCCGTCCTGCATATAGGTGTTGTACAGATTGAGCAGCTTTTGGTCGGCCAGATGCTCGCACGCGCTCAGCTGCACATCGCAGATGGTCAGCTGCACGGTGCGGCGGCCGCGGAACTCGTTGACCTCCAGATGGAAGGCGGCGTCCACCTGATCGCCCTCGACGAAGCCCAGACCGCCCGAGCCCGTGCCGAACCAGATCGCGGCGAAGCGCGTCCCGTCCTTGACGAGCGTCAGCCGCACGTGGCGGTCGGACGAGATCGGCGTGATCTGCTCGACGGTCATATCCTTCATGCAGAACACCGGCTCCGGGTTGCCCAGACCGTGCGGCTCGAGCACCGAGAGCGCCTCGACATCGTCCAGCGTGATCCAGCTCGGCTGCACCATGCAGTCGATCGACTGCTGCGGGACGAGCGCGGCCATGGTGACGTGCGTGGCGGCATACGCCCGCAGTCGCTCGCGCAGCTCCTCCACATGGGCGGCATCGACGGTCAGCCCGGCGGCCAGCTCGTGTCCGCCGTAGCGCTCGAGCAGGTCGGCGCACGAGGACAGCGCCTCGAACAGGTTGAACCCCTGGATCGACCGCCCCGAGCCCTTGCCGACACCGTCCTCATCCACGGCGATCAGCACCACCGGGCAGCCGTAGCGGTCGCACAGACGCGAGCACACGATGCCGATCACGCCGTGGTGCCAGCCCCGCCCGGCCAGCACGATGATCTTATCCTCCATCGGGTCGTATTCCTTGCGCAGCCGCGCCAGCGCCTGCTCCAAGATCGCGTTTTCCTCATTTTGCCGCAGCTTGTTCTGCTCACAGAGCTGCGCGGCCAGCGTTTGCGCCCGCGCGGGGTCGTGCGTCAGGAACAGCTCGGTCGCCAGCCCGGCGCAGCCCATGCGCCCCGCCGCGTTGATCCGCGGCGCGAGCACGAAGCTGATCGTCGATGAGGTCAGGCGCTTGTGCTTCATGCCTGCCTCGCGCAGCAGCATCTCCAGACCGATGTTGCCCGTCTCGGCCATCTTTTTCAGCCCTGCGGCGACGATCACGCGGTTCTCGCCCACGATCGGCATGACATCGGCCACCGTGCCCAGCGCGACCAGATCGGCATACCGCTCGAGCGCGGCCTGCGCATCGCCCTCGAGCGCACAGATCAGCTTGAACGCCACGCCCACGCCCGCCAGCTCGTCGAACGGATAGGGGCAGTCCGGCCGCTTGTGATCGACCACCGCATCCGCCTCGGGCAAGGCGTCATGGCACTCATGGTGGTCGGTGACGACCACCCGCATCCCCAGCCGCCGCGCCAGCGCGACCTCCTCGTTCGCGGTGATGCCCGCGTCCACCGTGATGAGCAGCTGTGCGCCCTGCGCATGGAGCCGCTCGATCGCCGCGCAGGTCAGGCCGTAGCCCTCGCGCAGCCGGTCGGGGATGTATTGCTCGCACACCGCGCCCCGGCGGCGCAGATGATCGACCAGCGCACAGGCCGCGGTCACACCATCGACATCATAATCGCCATAGACGACGATATGCTCGCCGCGTTCGATCGCGCTTTCGATCACCGCCACCGCTTTGTCCATATCCGCCATCAGGAACGGGTCGTGCAGCCCGTTGGTATCGCAGCTCAGATAGGCTGCGGCGGCCTGCGGCGTATCCACCCCGCGTGCGACCAGCACCGCAGCGGTGAGCGGCGCGAGACCGCCTTCGCGCGACAGCGCAGCCGCGCGCGCCGGATCGGGCGCGGCGATCACCCATCGCTTTGTTTTCATAAGAACTCCCTCATTTATTTTTTGTTACGATCATTATACCAAAATATGCCGAAAAGCTCAACCTGATGGCATCGAAAAGCGCGATATTTTTATGCAGATCGTAAAAACGGGCATCCCTTGACGGAACGCCCGTTCATCCGGCCGAAAGGCTCACGTTCGTGCGGCGTCGGCCTCGTTTTGCTGCGCGAGCATCGGTCCGAGATACTGACCGGTGTACGAATCCGCGCACGCCGCGACCTGCTCGGGCGTGCCGGCCACGACCAGCCGCCCGCCGCCGTCCCCGCCCTCGGGACCGAGGTCGAGGATATAGTCCGCCGTCTTGATCACGTCCAGATCGTGCTCGATGACGACCACGGTGTTGCCCGCGTCCACCAGCTTTTGCAGCACATCGACCAGACGGTGCACGTCCGCGACGTGCAGGCCGGTGGTCGGCTCGTCGAGGATATAGATCGTTTTGCCCGTCGAGCGCTTGGACAGCTCGGTGGCGAGCTTGGCGCGCTGCGCCTCGCCCCCGGACAGCGTGGTGGACGACTGCCCGAGCTTGACATAGCCCAGCCCGACCTCGCGCATGGTCTCCAGCCGCCGGGCGATCTTGGGCACGTTGGCGAAAAACTCGCTCGCCTCGTCCACGGTCATGTCCAGCACCTCATAGATGTTCTTGCCCTTGTAGCGTACCTCGAGCGTTTCCTTATTATACCGCTTGCCCTTGCACACGTCGCAGGGCACGTACACATCGGGCAAAAAGTGCATCTCGATCTTGAGCAGACCGTCGCCCGCGCACGCCTCGCACCGGCCGCCCTTGACGTTGAACGAGAAGCGGCTCGGCCCATAGCCGCGCGCCTTGGCATCGGCCGTCTTGGCGAACAGCTCGCGGATGTCGCCGAACACGCCGGTATAGGTCGCGGGGTTGGAGCGCGGCGTGCGCCCGATGGGCGACTGGTCGATCGCGATCACCTTGTCCAGATGGGACAGGCCGACGATCTTATCATGTGCGCCCGCCCGCGTCTTGGCGCCGTTGAGCTCGGCGGCCAGCTTTTTATACAAGATCTCGTTGACGAACGAGGATTTGCCCGAACCCGAGACCCCGGTCACGCAGGTGAACGTGCCCAGCGGGATCGTCAGGTCGGTGTGCTTGAGGTTGTTGACCGCGCAGCCCTTGACGGTCAGCTTTTTGCCGTTGCCCTTGCGGCGCACCGCCGGCACCGGGATCTACTTGCGCCCGGACAGGTACTGCCCGGTGATCGACTGCTCGCTTTGGAGCAATTCGTCCACCGTGCCCTCGAACACGACCTCGCCGCCGTTGCGCCCCGCGCCCGGCCCGATGTCCACGATGTGGTCGGCGGCCAGCATGGTGTCCCGGTCGTGCTCGACCACGATCAGCGTGTTGCCGAGATCGCGCAGCCGCTTGAGCGTGGCGAGCAGCTTGTCATTATCGCGCTGGTGCAGGCCGATCGACGGCTCATCGAGGATATACAGCACGCCCATGAGCGACGAGCCGATCTGGGTCGCCAGCCGGATGCGCTGGCTCTCGCCGCCGGACAGCGTGCCCGACGAGCGCGACAGCGTCAGGTATTCCAGACCGACCGACTGCAAAAAGCTCAGCCGGTCGCGGATCTCCTTGATGATGCGGTCGCCGATCCGGTGCTGCATCTCGGTGAGGCGCAGCGCCTGCATGAACTCCATCGCCTTGACGACCGAGCGCTCGGTGAATTCCGAGATGTTCAGCCCGCCGACCGTCACCGCGAGCACCTCCGGCCGCAGCCGACGGCCGTGGCAGGCCGGACAGGGGCTCTCGCTCATGCACTCCTCGATCTCGGTGCGGGCATAGTCGCTCGCAGTCTCCTTATAGCGGCGCTCGAGGTTGACGACGATGCCCTCGAACGGCTGGCGCATCACGCCGCCCGATACCCGGCTGACCGACAGCTCGAGCGGCTCGTCGCCCGTGCCGTAGAGCAGCTCGTGCAGCGCCGCCGCGGGCAGCGACTCGATCGGATCGTCCAGCGTGAAGCCGTGCTTTTTGCCCAGCGCGGTGAAGTACATCCCCGCGATCGTCCCCGGCTCTGCATTGCTCCAGCCGGACGCGCGGATCGCGCCCTGCCGGATGGACAGCTTTTTGTTCGGGATGATCCGGTCGGGATCGACGCGCATCTGGATCCCCAGCCCGGTGCACACCGGGCACGCGCCATAAGGATTGTTGAACGAGAACATCCGCGGCGTCAGCTCCTCGATCGAGATGCCGCAATCGTCGCACGCATAGTTCTGCGAGAACGAGATCGGCTGCCCGCCGATCACATCGGCGATCACCAGCCCGCCCGAGAGCGCGGAGGCCGTCTCGACCGAGTCCGTGATGCGGCCACGCGCGTCCGGCCGGATCACGACGCGATCGACCACGACCTCGATGTCGTGCTTTTTGGTCTTTTGCAGCCGGATCTCCTCGGACAGATCGCGCACCTCGCCATCCACCCGCACGCGGACATAGCCCGCCTTGCGGGCATCGTCGAGCACCTTGACGTGCTCGCCCTTTTTGCCCCGGATCACCGGCGCGAGCAGCTGCACGCGCGTCTTTTCCGGCAGCGCCAGCAGCCGGTCGATGATCTGGTCTACCGTCTGCTGGCGGATCTCCTTGCCGCATTTGGGACAATGCGGCGTGCCGATGTTCGCCCACAATAAGCGCAGATAGTCGTAGATCTCCGTGACCGTGCCGACGGTCGAGCGCGGGTTCTGCGAGGTGGTCTTTTGGTCGATCGAGATCGCAGGCGACAGGCCATCGATATAGTCCACGTCCGGCTTGTCCATCTGCCCCAAAAACTGCCGCGCATAGCTCGACAGCGACTCGACATAGCGGCGCTGCCCCTCGGCGTAGATCGTGTCGAACGCCAGCGACGACTTGCCCGAGCCGGATAGCCCGGTCAGCACGACCAGCTCATCGCGCGGGATCTTGATCTCGATGTTTTTCAGATTGTGCTCACGCGCACCTTTGATATGGATAAATTCCTGCATTTTCACCTTTCCTTGTCCTGTTCGGACGGTCTTTCCCAGTCGAGCACGCTGCCTGCCGCGAGCAGGGCGATCTGCTCGCCCAGCCGCGCATGGAGCTGCGCGAAGGCGCGCTGCCCCGTGCAGTGGCAGGTGTAATAGCGGCTGGCGGTCTGCCCCCGCCGCGCCGCGACCGCCTCGATCGTGTCGATCGGCTCGTCGCCGGTCACGGCCGAGCCGCCGAGGTGGGTGCCGCCGATGACCGCATCCGGGTCGCGGCCGAGCAGCGCCCGCGCACGGGCGCAGATGCCGACCACGCCCCGATGGGCGCAGCCGGTGAACAGCACAGCCTGCTCTCCCTCGCG
>JAUNJI010000003.1:13803-20637 GCA_030533295.1 Eubacteriales bacterium | reverse complement strand
GCACGAGCAGGCTCTGCTCATGCGAAAATCGGTCGGGCGCGAGCGTGCCCGCCCACTGCTCGAGCAGCACGCGGCCGCTCTGCGGGGCGCACACCGCATCCGGGATGTCGGCCAGCAGCGTCAGCTGCTCGTCTATCTGCGTCACGCCGGTCGTATACCGCAGGCGCGGGCTGTCCGCCAGCGCCCGATCGAGCCCGATCGCACGGATGCCGCCGGGCTTGCGCGAAAAATGCGGCTCGAACGCCCGCTCGTGCACGTAGACCGGCGCATGATCGTTGACCTGTAAGAACGCCGCCAGTCCCCCGCCGTGGTCATAGTGCCCGTGCGAGAGAAAGGCGGTGTCCACCGCAGCGAGGTCGATGCCCAGCGTGCGGGCGTTGCGCAAAAACAGGTCGGTCTGCCCCATGTCGAACAGCAGCCGCCTGTCGCCTGTTTCGATATAGAAGCTCAGCCCGTGCTCACAGGCGAAGCGCGGGTCGCTGGCGGTGTCCTCCATGAGAACGACGATCTTCATTTGCCTTCCTCCAATGCGCGGATCTGGTCGCGGAGCTGGGCGGCGATCTCGAATTCGAGCATCTTGGCCGCCTCCTTCATCTGACGGGTCAGACGGGCGATCTCCTGCTGGCGCTCGCCCTTGGTGCGCAGCTTCTTTTTGCTGCTCGTCGGCACGGTCGAGCTGATCTCGATCACGTCCTGCACCTTCTTTTTGACCGACCGGGGCGTGATGCCGTGTTCTGCGTTGAAGGCGGCCTGCAAGGAGCGGCGGCGCTCGGTCTCGTCCATCGCGCGGCGCATCGAGGGCGTGATGGTGTCCGCATACAGCACGACCATGCCGTGCTCGTTGCGGGCGGCGCGGCCGATGGTCTGGATCAGCGCGGTCTCCGAACGGAGGAAGCCCTCCTTATCCGCGTCCAAGATCGCGACGAGCGACACCTCGGGGATGTCCAGCCCCTCGCGCAGCAGGTTGATGCCCACCAGCACATCGTATACGCCCAGCCGCAGGTCGCGTACCAGCTCCTGTCGCTCGATGGTCTTGACATCGTGGTGCATATAGCGCACCTTGATGCCCGCGGTCTCCAGATAGCCGGTCAGATCCTCGGCCATCTTTTTGGTCAGCGTGGTGACGAGGACGCGCTCGCCCTTCGCCGTGCGGGCGTTGATCTCGCCGATCAGGTCGTCGATCTGCCCCTCGACCGGGCGCACGACCACCTCGGGATCGAGCAGACCGGTCGGGCGGATGACCTGCTCGACCACCTGCCCGGAGCGCATCAGCTCATATTCCGCCGGGGTGGCGGACACATAGACGATCTGACCCAGCCGCTCGTTGAACTCGTCGAAGTTCAGCGGGCGGTTGTCATAAGCCGAGGGCAGGCGAAAGCCGTTTTCGACCAAGCTCTCCTTGCGGGCGCGGTCGCCGTGGAACATCGCCCGCACCTGCGGCAGCGTCACATGGCTCTCGTCCACGATCAGCAGGAAGTCCTTGGGGAAATAGTCGATCAGCGTGAACGGCGCCGAGCCCGGCGCGCGGCGCGACAGCACGCGCGAATAGTTCTCGATGCCGCTGCAAAAGCCGATCTCCTGCATCATCTCGATGTCGTATCGCGTGCGCTGGGCGATGCGCTGCGCCTCGACCAGCTTGCCCTGCTGCTCGAAAAAGCGGACGCGCTCCTCCAGCTCGACCTCCAGATCGGCGATCGCGGCCTGCAATTTGTCCTTGGGCGTGACATAGTGGCTGGCCGGGAAGATCGCCGTATGCCCCAATTCGCCCAGCACGACGCCGGTCAGCGGGTCGATGCGGCTGATGCGATCGATCTCGTCCCCGAACAGCTCGATCCGCACCACATCGACGTCCGAATAGACCGGCCAGACCTCGACCGTGTCGCCGCGCACGCGAAACCGGTCGCGCTCGAGCGCGATGTCGTTGCGCTCGTACTGGATGTCGATCAGGCGGCCGATCAGCGCCTCGCGGCTGATCGTCGTGCCCGGGCGCAGCGAGATCACCATCTTTTTGTAGTCGATCGGGTCGCCCAGCGAATAGATGCACGACACCGAGGAGACGATGATCACGTCCCGCCGCTCGGAGAGCGCCGAGGTGGCCGAGTGGCGCAGGCGGTCGATCTCGTCGTTGATCGCAGAATCCTTTTCGATATAGGTATCGGTCGAGGCGATATACGCCTCGGGCTGATAATGATCATAATAGGACACGAAATACTCCACCGCGTTATGCGGGAAGAACGCTCGCAGCTCGGTGCACAGTTGGGCGGCCAGCGTTTTGTTGTGCGCGAGCACCAGCGTCGGCCGCTGCACCTGCTCGATGATATTGGCCATCGTGAAGGTCTTGCCCGAGCCGGTCACGCCCATCAGCGTCTGCTCGGTCAGGCCGTTTTGGATGCCCTCGACCAGCTTGGCGACAGCCTGCGGCTGGTCGCCCGCCATGCGATAGGGGCTGACGATCTCGAACGCCGCCATCCACTCATCTCCTTCCCATCCCCATCCCCATCCGGCTGTTGCGCAGCTGGAACAGCGAACAATATCTCTCCCGTGCCACGATGCAGTGATCGACGAGCTGGAGCCCCAGCCCGGCCAGCGTGCGCTCGAGCGCCCGCGTCGCCTCGATGTCCTCCGCCGAGGGGACGGCCTTGCCGTTCGGGTGGTTGTGCGCGATCGCCACGCCCGCGGCCTGACAGAACAGCGCGCTCGAGGCGATCTTGTAGGCATCCACCGCCACCTGCGCATGGCCGCCGCGGGCGACCTCCTCGCACTTGAGCACGCGCCCCGCGCCGTCCAGATAGGCGGCGAGCAGCACCTCGTCCCGCTCGGTCGAGAGCTGCGGCACGAAATACGCGCCGATGCGCTCATAGGTGTTCAGCTTGTCACACAGGCGCTCCATCCGCGCCACGTCCGCCCGATACCGGGCGAACAGCGCGAACGTCAGCCGCAGCAGGTCGGCCGTGCGCGGTCCGACGCCCTCCACCTGCTCGAGCTGCTCGGCCGGCGCCTCGAGCACGGCGTGCAGCGAGCCGAACCGGCGCATCAGCCGGTGCGCGGTCGGGTTGGTGTCGCCCTGCCGCACGGCGAAGTACAGCAGCAGCTCGAGCGCCTCATGGTCGTCGAACACCGCCAGTCCGAACCGGCGGAATTTGTCCATCATGCGTTTTCGGTGTCCGATATGGGTATCGTCCGCCATGGTGTGGCCTGCCTCCTCTCGTTTGGTCACAGATGCACCCGCTGCGCGGCCTGCCGCAGCACGCGGGCGGTCAGCGGGCTGTCCCGGATCACCGGGAACGGCACGGTCGGCTGCGGCTCGCCCTCATGCGGGCGCAGGCTCTTGCCCATCCACAGCACATCGCGCCACTGACCGAACTTGTACATACTTTCCTGATATGCGCCCGAGATGATGAAGCCCATCGCCTTGTGGAACTTCATCGAGCGCTCATTGGGCGAGGTGATGCCCACGTAGATGTTATAATAGCCCTGCATGGCCAGCAGCTCGAACAGCGCGGCATAGATCGCGCCCGCGATGCCATGCCGGTGCCACGCGGGCGCGACGTAGATCGAGGTCTCGACCGACCACTGATAGGCCGCGCGCGTGCGGTGCGGCGCGGCATAGCCATAGCCCACGATCGTTCCGTCCACCGTGCACACCAGCCACGGCAGCTGCTGCGTATAGTCGCGCATCCGGCCGCAGAACACCTCGAGCGTGGGCGGCGCATATTCGCTCGATACCGTGGTCTGAAGGACATAGGGCGCATATAATGCGAGCATATCCGCGGCATCGGCTCGCGCCGCCGGGCGCAATACGACTTCCGACATCGGCTCGACCCCCATTTCACTGCTATCTTCTGACACCTTATTATACCGCATCGCCCCCAGCCATTCAATAGGTTTTTCGTATCCGTTCGGTCAGATCGCGTACATCTGTTCGGTGTTTTGTCCGCCTGTGGCGGACACGGCCGCCCGGCCGCGCATGGCGGTTGCTTTTTTCGCCATTTTCGGGTATACTGACCGTATAGCAAAATCCCGACAAAGGAGGCGGCGCCTATGGTCCGCTACGGTTTCATCCACTCCAAGGAGGACATCAAATTCCTCGTCCTGTTCGCCATGGATCTGCTGCCCTTCCCGGTCAGCTTCAGCACGGTCGTCGATCTGACGACTTGGTGTGACGGGGGCTTCGGCTATTTCGAGCTGAGCGAGGCGTTCTACGAGCTGCCGCAGACCGGGCACATCGCAGCGCATCAGGACGGCGACGGCGAGCCGCTCTACGCGATCACCGACAAGGGGCGCGAGGCCACCCGCATCTTTGAAAAGCAGCTCCCCTTCCCCGTGCGCGAGGCGGCGCAGCGCTCCGCCCTGCGCGTCGTGCGCCAGATCCGCCGCGACGCGGCGATCCGCACCGCTGTGACCGAGCGCGCGCCCAACGATCTGACCGTCCGCATGGAGATGGAGCAGGTGTTCGCCCTCGAGATGGAGGTCGTCAGCCGCGGACAGGCGACCATGCTCGAGCGCACCTTCAAGGCGCACGCCGAGACGATCTACCAGACGCTGCTGCACGCGATGATCGACGACCACGAAACAGAGGAGGGGGCGACGTGACCTATCTCAAGCAGCTGGCGGTGCTGCTCGCCTGCTGCGCGGCGGGCGAAGCGCTCTCGCTGTTGCTCGGCGGGCGGCTGCCCGGCAATGTGCTCGGGCTGGCGCTGCTGCTCGTGCTGCTGCTCACCGGCGTGATCCGCCCGCGCCACATCGAGGGCGCGGCCGACTTCCTGTTGCAGAACATGGCGTTTTTCTGCCTGCCGCTCGGCCTGAGCGTGCTGGATATTTTCGACCAGATCAAGGGCGAGGTGCTGGCGATCTTCGCCGTGTGCGTGCTGACCACGCTGTGCACGGCGGCCGCCACCGCGCTGACCGTCCGTTTGGTCTGCGCCGTGCAGCGCCGGATGCGCGGGGAGGTGTCCGACCGTGCATGAGCTGCTGTCCTCGACCGCGTTTTGGATGTGCCTGTCCATCGTCTGCTATGCGTGCAGCATCCGGCTCCAGCAGCGTTTCCCCTCGCCGCTGTGCAACCCGCTGCTGCTCGCCTCCATCATGATCGGGGCGCTGCTGGTCGGCACAGGCACGACCTACCAGACCTATCAGGGCGCCGGTCAGATGATCGTGTTCTTCCTCACCCCGGCCACGGTCGCGCTCGCGCTGCCCATCTTCCGCAAGCTGGACGTGCTGCGCGCCAACCTGCTGCCGATCCTCATCGGCGCATTGGTCGGGTCGGTGGTGTCCATCCTGAGCGTGATCGGCTTTTGTCGGCTGTTCGGCCTGTCGGACGTGCTCACGCTGTCGCTCCTGCCCAAGTCGGTCACGTCGCCGATCGCGGTCGCGCTATCCGATATGCTGGGCGGTTTCCCCTCGGTGACGGCGATCGCGGTCGTGTTCACCGGCATCTCGGGCGCGGTGCTGCTGCCCAGCTTTTTGCGGGCGCTCGGCATCCGCGACCCGCTCCAGACCGGGCTCGCGATGGGCACGGCCTCGCACGCGGTCGGCACGGCGCGGGCGCTCGAAATCGGCGAGACCGAGGGCGCGATGAGCGGCCTCGCGATCGGCGTGGCCGGTCTGCTGACCACCGTGCTGCTCTCGCTGTGGACGATGGTGGCCTGAGCCCCCTGCTCCACGCCCTTCGAGCGGTGCACCAAACGCTTCGGCGGGAAAGTATGGCAATCGCCATGCTTTCCCGCCGTTTTCGTCTGTCCGGTCGGACGCTATCGGGCGACGATCGGATAGCCGTTCGCGCCCAACGCCTCCAACGCCCGCTGATAGTTCTCCTGTTTGATCAAAATATAGTCGGTATCATAGGTCGAGATGGCGAAGATCGAAATGCCGTGATCCGCCAGGATCGTGGCGATCTTGGCCAGCACCCCGACCAGCGAAAACGCCAGCACGCCTTGGATCCGAACGGCACGCCAGCCGTCATCCCGGCGGATGACGTTCGGCGGGAGCGCCGCAGTTGGACACACGAGCGACCGTTCCTCCTCCGTTTTGCCGATGAAACAATAGGCATCCTCCAAGTCAACGAGCGAATAGTCCTCCACCTGACACACAGAAAATGCTTGACCGAGCGCTTCGAGCTGCATCGTCATACCTCCTCAACTGTCGATCTGCTGTCGTGTTTTTTTATGGGTCGTCGGCCGCGCCGACACGGCTCGACGACTTGATCTGGATGGCGGGACGAGCGCGTGTATGGCGGCGATCGACCGCCTTTTTTGTTCGCGAGAATATGTCTACAAACTGTGATCTATTCGTCCAAACGCAAACCCGATCTATCATTACATTTTTTCAAACGACTCGCCACAAGTTACCAAACCATCTACAACATGATTTCTTGCCAAATGATCACTATTTTTTAAGATCCACCTTTCCTTTCGTAGCAATAACGACCGCAAAACTGGCAACTGTCCCTGCAAGACCGGCAGCCGCTTTTAATCCATTTCTTACATTTTGCATCTGTACGCTTCTACAAAAATCACACTTTTTATACTTATATCCTTCAGGAAGCGGCCTTTGACACTTTTTACATACATTATTCTTCATCATTTTCTCCTTCTAACAGCGATATATTTTCTACGCAAGGGAGCGCCTGTATTTTTTGATGAATATCAGGCAGTGTTTTGGACCAATAATTCTCAGGTGCAGGATCTATCAAATCTAATTTTTGTACTAAACCTTCCGTTGACAAATATGCATTCTGTAAGTATCCGGCATAGTATTGGAGACTCTGACGCGCTGCTGCACTTTCTCCTAACTCTTGATATGCCATAGCCTCTGCCAACGAAACCATATTCACGG
>JAUNJI010000003.1:2998-13793 GCA_030533295.1 Eubacteriales bacterium | reverse complement strand
ATAAGCTTTCACGGATCTCATTCATCCGCGAACTTATCTTTTCTTGGCTAACACCAGATATTAGCTTGCCCCAAGATGATTCCGGCTGTTCTTTTATAAAGCCCAAATTGACATTTTGACTTTGCATCAACAAATTTCGACTATCTTCCGCATCGGAAGCGACCCTCAAAAGCGCGATCGCCTTTAATTCAGGATTTTTGATCTGTATAGCTTGCAGCAATTTTTGCTGACAGCTATAAGCCATCGCAAGTCTGTCAAATTCCTGCCCCTGCCTCACTTCTTCGATCGCGAGCTGAACTGTATGGATCTCTTCTGCGATCTGAGCCATCTGCATTTGAGTCGCATAACCGGCCATTGCTTCCGATAATGCCGGAGAAATTTTTACGCCTTTCAGGGAGATCGTTGATGCGATCCTATTTGTTTTCGGATCGACCAGATTAGCCATCAATGTGCCGTCTTTTTTCGTCATGAGCTTTAATGCGCCCTTGGCGATCTGTGTTTTTTGCTCGTTCGTCAAAATCGCTTGGAACGTCTGTTCCGGAATGCTCGCTTTTACCATATTGATAAAGGCGGGTGCAGTATATAACATTTCTTCGATTTTCTTAAATGCTTTTTTAGCATCTTTCAGTAATGGCTTTGCCACTTCCGGCATATTGGAAAAATATTCGTCCACTGCATAACTGTAATCTTTCGCATCGACCACTTGAATACCGCCCGGTGAGATATAGGTAGTTTCTTCCATAAAAGTTCATTCCTTTCTGTTGTCCTTTATAACAACACTTGTAAATTTCGCGAAGAACATATCCGACAGATATACTCATTCGCGATCCACCTCCACTCTCAAGCCTGATGTGAGTGCACAAGAGATCCCGTTCCGAAGTCGTTTAGAACTACAGTTGATATTCTACGTCCCAACTCCATTATAACAACTCTCTATGTTATTTCAACAAAAATCTATACACACAAAAGTGGAGGTCAAGGGGAACGTGCGCATCCGGGAAAACACGATACCGAGCGCTCCAACGCCCTGCCACCCACAAGATCAACGTATTCGACCACTGACCGCCATCATATTTTATGCAAACTGAATATAAGTATTGGCTTTACCCCCCTCCCCCCGATCGGTATAATCATTTTGATGCAACAAAAGGGAGCCTTATGGGGAAACGACCTGACAAAACCTGCCAGTCCACTTCAACATCTAAGGGGCTGCTGATAATAGGAATTATTTTTCGGGGATTTTCATTCATTTGTGCTTGTCCATTATCTGAAGTGAAATAGCTCAACAGAATGAATGAACTGCACCCCATTTGTTAGACAGTATGGTATACTGGATAAGAAGTGGGTGTGGTTCAGCATTTTGGGCCGTGTTCGTGCTTGCTTTTGCCACATAGACCAGTGCGCTGGCCGCAAATCACACCTATGCGGTCGATGGCGGCGACATCTATTTTGATCCAATGACTGGCACGGTCACCGGATGCGATCGTGGTGTTTATTCCGCAGATATTCCCAGCTCCATCAGCGGCGTGCCTGTAACAAAAATAAAGAAATATACTTTTTTCTTTAAGGGTAGTCTCACCAGTGTGACACTTCCAGATACCATTGAGGAAATTGGTAACTACGCATTTTCGTACAGCGCCATCACCTCTATCACCATCCCTGCCAGTGTTGATAAGCTATCAGACCATGCTTTTAATGACTGCAAGAGCTTAAAAACAGTGGAGCTCCCTGATACTCTAAAGGAAATTCCGAAATACTGTTTTTCTAGCTGTGAAAACCTTCGCTCTATCACGATCCCGGACAGCGTCAAGCAGATTGGCAGCGGGGCATTTGGAAACTGCAAATACTTAGAAAAAGCAGAGATCGGAAACGGCGTGAAGGTCATTGGTCAGTCTGCGTTTGAATTCTGCAATCGCTTAGAAACTGTCACCTTTGGCAGCGGGATCCAGAATATTGACTCGTTTGCCTTTAACTATTGCGAAATGCTGGAGACCCTGTATTTCAAGGGCGATGCACCGACCATCGATTCGTCTGCGTTCAGCGGCACCTCGAACATCATGGTCTATTATCCTGAAAACGCCAGCGGCTGGACGACGCCGGCTTGGAACGGCCTTGCAGTACAGCCCATGAAATCGAGCGGCGACAGTTCCGCAAACGATCCCAAGGATGACACGACCCCCGCGCCGGATCCGGATCAGCTCATGCCCGCTCCTACGCCGGTCCCGGAGCAGCCCAGCACGCCGCCTCCCGCCATCACGACGGCTAAGCCGACGGCATCCTCCGTGCTGGTCAATGGTATCTCCATCAGCTTTGATGCCTACAATATCAACGACAACAACTATTTCAAGCTGCGTGATGTTGGACAGCTTTTCAACTTTGGTGTAACGCGGGATGGCAACAAGAACCAGATCACGATCTACGATGTTTTGATGTATACCAAGGATTTGATCGAACCGACCATTTTCGGACTGTATGGCTCACTACAGCCGGCAGTCAGCTATAACTACGGTCGAGGGAACTGGAAAAGGACCAAAGTCATTGAAAAATGGTGCTTCGGTGCAAATGTTGTTGGTCGTGCTATTGCCACAGCTTTTGTGTTCCTAATGTTTTTCCTGAAGATACTAAAAGAGAAATCCCTAAGTTATATCTACAGCAAAAACTCCTCACCGCCGTAATGGTAGCGAGGAGCTCGTGTTTCCTGCGCTTATGTTTTTATCTCGGTGCCGTTCTTAAATGCAAGTCGCATATCATCGTTGGGGTAGACTGTGACAAGATCCATCAAACCGACCCACAGATTGACCTCGAATTTATCTGCCGACCTGTCTTATGCTTTGAGTGCTTCGATGAAGGATCCGACGATCGCTTTTCCTACCTGCTTGTCGCTGATGGCTGATGTGAGCTTATCGTGCGTTGCCTTGGCGCTATCAAACCCTGCTGTCAGTTCATTGTAGTGCTTTTGGTATTCTGACTGGTCAAGGGCGATACGGGCATTTTCATAAATACATTTTTGCATGAGGTCGGCAATCATCATCATTTCGCTTTGCAGTTCATCGACTTCTGCCTCCAACGCAGTGGCGTCCAAGACAGGAAGCATTGCAGCGGTAAATATTTTTATGATCGACCGCTCGGCAACGCCGGGCGGTCTTTTTTGCCGCGCGCAGCCCTGCTGTCGCCTAGGATAGCGAGGCTTTTTCCGGTCTGGCCGGGCTCGGCGTGCCGCGCCCGACTAGGCTCCGCCCCCGCCGGATGCCCGGCGCACGCAGAGGACTACCCGATCTTTTCCTGCCCGCGCAGTGAAAAAGATCGTTGTGTATACCGGCCGGCTTGTGTATTATTAAGTAAGCAACGCAAAACGAAAGGTGGAAGTATGATGATCTCATTGTTCCTTGTCGAAGACGAAATGATCGCAAGAGAGAGCATCAAAAAAAACGTCATGTGGAAGGAGAACCAAATCGACCTGATCGGCGATGCGCCGGATGGCGAGATAGCATTGCCGCAGATCCTGGAGAAAAGGCCGGATATCGTGCTGACGGATATCCGTATGCCCTTCATGGATGGGCTGGAGCTTTCCAAGATCATACACCAAAAGCTGCCGGAGACCAAAATCATCATCCTCAGCGGCTATAATGAATTCGACTATGCGCGGCAGGCGATCTCCCTGGGCGTCAGCGATTACCTGCTCAAGCCGGTCTCCTCGGAGGATATCCTGTGCGCCGTGAAAAAGGTGCGCAGCACGATCGAGGCTATGCGACAGGAAAAGCAGGAAAAGACCAGCCACGTGCAGGCACGACGGGAGATCTTTTTCAGCAGTCTGTACAGCGGTTTCCTGTCCCAGACCGGGGAGATCCTCAACCGCGCGGATGCGCTCTCTCTGCCGATTTCAGCCGCCTGCTATCGTGTGATCGTGGCTGGCTTCGATCCGGCCATCACCACAGAGGCGGACAAGTGGAAGACGCTTTTGTATCAGATCCCGCATGGGCTGGCCTCCGGTTTCAACGGCAAGCAGATCGCCTATCTGCTATGTGCGGAGAATGAGCTGCTGCTGGCCGAGCAGGAGCGCGAGCTGAACCAGTCGATCCAGGCGATATGCGAGCAGTGCGGCACGCACACCGAGTTACTGAATGGCGATATCGTCCACCGGCTGAGCAATCTAGACCGATCCTATCAGACTGCGCACCTGCGTCGCGGCATCAGCAAGGATCCCACGCCCAACCAGAGCCTGATCGGCGCCAAGCCGCTCGCCAGCGACGATCTGCTCGAATTCCTGCGCACAGGCCGACCGGGCAGCGCCCATCTGTTCTGGGAGCACTACCGAAGCGAGTTCGGCGGCGCAGTGCGCTCCTATATCTATCGCTGCTACCTGATGACCGAGCTATTTTTCGCGATACGAAAATTCGTGGACGAGATCGGTGCCACGATCCCGCAGGATCTGACCGATCAGGACAGCCTTGACCGGTGGATCGCCACCGACTGGTCAGTCGATTCCTTCCTCTCATTCGCGAGCGAGCTGTGCGAGCAGGTCCTGCGCCAGCGCGACGACCGCAGCGGCAGCCGATATATCTCGGCGGCGGAGGCCGCACGCCAGTATGTAGAGGAGCACTATGCGGACAGTGAGCTCTCCCTCGGCACGGTCGCGCAAGTGGTCAACGTCAGCCCAAATCACCTGAGCACGGTCTTTAAGGAGAAAAACAGCATCGGGTTCAACGAATTCCTAACAGAGGTGCGCATACGGCAGGCCAAGAGGCTGCTGATCACGACCGATCTGCGCACCTCGGATATCGGCGAGCGCGTCGGCTACCAAAACATGAACTACTTCAGTATGCTGTTCAAAAAAATGACAGGGCTGTCCCCCAGCCAGTACCGGCGGGAGAATAAGGCATGAATTGGGTCAGGAAATTGGCCAGAGACGTGGAGCAGCACAGCATCGGCAGCAAGATCCACATGAGTTTCTTGCTCATGGTGACCGGGATCATCCTGATCTCTTTCCTGACGATGTTCACCGCACACGATCATCTGAATGAATACCACGTGCTCGCAGCGCGCGCATCCCGCGCGAATCGTATGTACCCCATCGCCAGGGAGGTGATCGGGACCGAGGCGTATTATCTGGTCGCGGGTCGCCAAACCGTGAAAACGACCACCCTGTTGGATCACTGGGCCTATCTGGACCGGGAGATCGCCAGTCTGATGGAGGAATGCGACAGCAAGGACAGCAGGCTGCAGCTGTCGATCATCCAGCGCACCCTCGGCACGCTCGAGCACTATTGCACGCTCCTGCTGGAGCAGTCGCAAAAAAGCGAGGACTGGACGAAACAAAATGTCACCTGCGAGCAGATCCGCGAGGTCTCCGCGCTGATCGCGGAGCAGATCGATCAGTATATCTATGTGGAGCTGCAACACATGGAAAAGCTGGACGAGCGGATACAAGCGCGAGAAAAATGGTTGATCCTCACCGATCTGGGCGTCATCGCCGTGGTGCTGCTCGCAATGACGCTGGTGCAGCTGCTGATCGACCGGAGCATCAGCGTGCCGATCAACGCGCTGGTGGAAAACACGCGCCGCCTGTCCGAGGGCGAATTCCATGCCTATGTCGAGACCAGCGGCACCCACGAGATCGCCGTGCTCAACGACAGCTTTAAGCGCATGGTGGAAAAGCTCCAGCTGCTGATGCAGGAGCTGGAGGAAAACACCCGCACGCGAGAGCAGCTGGAGCTGCGCCTGATGCAGGAGCAGATCAACCCGCATTTCCTCTACAACACGCTGGAGATCATCGTCTGGCTAGCCGAATCGGGCGATAAGGACAAGGTGATCGGCGTGGTCAAGTCGCTCTCCCGATTTTTCCGGGTGGTGCTCAGTCAGGGTCGCGCGACCATCTCCGTGCGGGAGGAGCTCTCCTGCATCGAGAGCTATCTGTATATCCAGCAGACCCGCTATGCAGACATCCTCACCTATGAGATCGATGCCGCGCCCAGCACGCTGGATCTCGAGATCCAAAAGCTCTCCTTGCAGCCGCTGGTGGAAAACGCGCTATACCACGGGATCAAAAACAAGCGCGGCGGCGGCAAGATCTATGTGCAGGCTCGGCTGGCCGGCGACCGGCTGCGCGTCTTAGTGCGGGATACCGGCATCGGGATGGCGCCGGACAAGCTCCGGGCGCTGCGCGAAACGATCGACCACGCCCGCCCCATGGATAAGGTATTCGGTCTGTCCAACACCCAGAAGCGGATCCAGCTGACCTATGGGGAGAAATACGGCATCTCGCTCCAGTCCGAGGAGGGCGCGGGCACGACGGTCATCCTACAGATCCCCGCGCGCCGCATCGACCGGCCATCGTAAAAAAACAGAGATCGCAGATAAAATATCTGAAACGGCATAGCTATCCGGCCGGGCGGAGCGAAGTATTTCTGAAAAAATGCGGTAGCCTGTCGCTTTCGGACCATCTGAGATCATTCTATAATAATAGTAGCTCAAGGGTGCCGAGCATGAGCAGGTACCAAAAAGAATATCAAGAAAGAGAGGATAAAACGATGAAAAAGAATCGGTTGTTAGCGGCGTTCCTGGCAAGCGCGATGATGCTTTCTCTGGCAGCCTGCAGCGGTGGCGGCGGTGGAGACACGGCCGGAGACCAGACTGCGGACGGGACGAAGGACGCATCGGACATCGTGGTGGGCTTTGCGCAGGTCGGCGCGGAAAGCGAATGGCGCACCGCCAACACGGAGAATATCAAGCAGGCCGCGGAGAACGCAGGCATCACCCTACAGTTCTCGGATGCGCAGCAAAAGCAAGAGAACCAGATCAAGGCCATCCGTTCGTTCATCGCCTCGGATGTCGACGTGATCTCGGTCTGCCCGATCGTAGGGACCGGCTGGGATACCGTGCTGCAGGAGGCCAAGGATGCAGGCATCCCGGTCGTCCTGGTGGATCGCGGTGTGACGGCAGATCCCTCCTTGTACGTAACGCATATCAAGGCGGACGCGGTGAAGGAGGGCGAAAAGGCCTTTAACTGGATCGATGAGTATATGCAGGCGCAGGGCAAGACCCCGCGCGGCGGCGGCGATCAATTCCAGATCGCGATCCTGGAGGGCACGGTGGGTTCCTCCGTCGCGGCAGACCGTCTGAATGGTTTCAGCACTGCGATGAGCGGATCGCCGAACGCGGCACAGTATAACATCATCGCCTCGCAGACCGGCGAATACACCCGCGCCAAGGGCAAGGAGGTCATGGAGTCCTTCCTCAAGTCGGACGGCGATAAGATCGACATTCTGTTCGCCTGCAACGATGACATGGCGCTGGGCGCGATCCAGGCGATCGAAGCCGCCGGCATCAAGCCGGGCGACGACATCGTGATCGTTTCGATCGACGCCGCGAAGGGCGCGTTCAACGCGATGATAGAGGGCAAGATGAACTGCGCTGTCGAGCACACCCCTAACCTTGGCGACATCCTAGTGGAGACCGCGATCAAGATCGCGAACGGCGAGCAAGTCCCCGCGCTGATCGAGGTCGAGGAGGACATCTTCCCTGCGGATATCGCTGAGCAGGAACTGCCTAACCGCACTTACTAAAAACAAGCCTGAACGATAGTTATGATGACCATCCCGCGGGCGGGTCGGGCTTTCCGCCCGGCCCGCCCGCGGCAGTGTTTTCTTTTAGCCTATTTTAAGGAAAAGGAAGTGAACGAGCAATGGCTGAGCATGCTTTACTGCATATGCGCGGCATCTGCAAATATTTCCCCGGCGTGCGCGCACTGGAGGATGTGGACTTTACACTACGCGCGGGCGAGATCCATGCGTTGATGGGCGAAAACGGCGCGGGCAAGTCCACGCTCATCAAGGTGTTGACCGGCGTATATGCCAAGGACGGCGGCCGGATCGAGCTGGAGGGTCGGGAGATCGCCCCGTCCAGCCCGCTGGAGGCGCAGCGGAACAGCATCTCCACCGTGTATCAGGAGGTGAACCTGTGCCCCAACCTGACCGTTGCAGAGAACATTTTTATCGGTCGAGAGCCGAAAAAAGCGGGGCGGATCGACTGGAGATCCATCAACGAACGCGCAGCCGAGCTGCTGCGCCAGCTCGATCTGTCCCACATCGACGTGACCAAGACGCTGGACAGCTATTCAGTGGCCGTGCAGCAGATGATCGCGATCGCGCGTGCGGTGGATGTCCATGCCAAGGTGCTGATCCTGGACGAGCCGACCTCCTCGCTCGATGAGAACGAGACGCAGCGCCTATTCGAGGTGATGCGCGGTCTCAAAAAACAGGGGCTCGGGATCATTTTCGTATCCCATTTCCTCGATCAGATCTATGAGGTATGCGATCGGGTCACGGTGCTGCGCAACGGCGAGCTGGTGGGTGAATATGAGATCGACAAGCTGCCGCGCGTTGAGCTGATCTCGAAAATGATCGGCAAGGAGCTAGGCGACATCCAAGATATGGGGAAGCTGTCCGATCCGATGCACGACGAGGTGCTGATCGAGGCGCAGGGTCTGACCGCCTTTGGCCGCATCAAGGACCTCGATCTCAAGATCCACAAGGGCGAGGTCATCGGCTTCGCCGGTCTGCTCGGCTCGGGGCGCACGGAAACAGCCGAGCTGCTGTTCGGTGTGGCTCGTCCGGAAAAAGGCAGCATCCGCATGAACGGCGAGGAGATCAGGCTCTCCTCACCGCTGGAGGCAATGAAGCACAAGATCGCGTTCTGCCCGGAGGATCGCAAGGTGCAGGGCATCATCGGCGATCTTTCCGTGCGCGAGAATATCATCATCGGCCTGCAGGCTCGAAAGGGGATGTGGACCCACCTGCCGATAAAGGAGCAGCAGCGCATCGCGGATGAATATATCAAAATGCTTCAAATCAAGGTATCCTCGCCGGAGCAGCTCATCAAAAACCTGTCGGGCGGTAACCAGCAGAAGGCGATCATCGCGCGCTGGCTGGTCACGCAGCCGGATCTGCTCATCCTAGACGAACCGACGCGCGGCATCGATATCGGCACCAAGACCGAAATCCAGAAAATGGTCATCGATCTGGCGCGGGAAAAGCATATGTCGATCGTTTTCATATCCAGTGAGATCGATGAGATGACGCGCACCTGCACCCGTCTGGCGGTGCTGCGCGACCGAAAAAAGGTCGCAGAGCTGACCGGAGACGAGATCACCTCGGACCGCGTCATGGCTGCGATCGCAGGAGGGATGTAATATGGAAAAGTTAAAAAAGCTCACCTCCAACCATCTGTTCCTGCCGCTTTTTGCACTGGCGCTGCTACTGGTCTTCAATGCGTTCGCAACGCCGGGCTTTTTCACTATCGAAGTGCAGAACGGACAGCTGTTTGGACGCATCATCGATATCCTGAACCGCGCCTCCATCCTGATCGTGCTGTCCATGGGCATGACCTTCGTCATCGCAACGGGCGGCATCGACATCTCGCAGGGCTCTGTCATCGCGATCTCGGGCGCAGTATGCTGCTATCTGATCGGTGGCGCAGCCGATGGCACGGCAAAAATGCCGCTTTTGATCGCCTGTCTCGCAGCGGTGGCGGTATGCGCGGTATGCGGCGTCTGGAACGGTCTGCTGGTGTCTAAGTTGAAGATCCAGCCGATGGTCGCTACGCTCATCCTGATGACGGCCGGTCGCGGCATCGCGATGCTCATCACCGAGGGGCAGAATATCACGGTCTATCACAAGCCGTTCACCTACATCGGCAACTCGATCCCCGGCAGTCCGCTGCCGACCACGATCTATATCGCAGCGGCGGTCGTTCTGCTGGTCATCCTCATCCAAAAGAAGACCTCGATCGGTATGTTCGTGCAGGCTGTCGGCATCAATGCCGAAGCGGCTCGCCGGACCGGACTGAACGTCACTGCGATCATCTTCATCATGTACATCTTCTCAGGTATGTGCGCCGGTGTCACAGGCCTGATGGAATCCTCCATGATCTCCGCAGCCGATCCGAACAACGCCGGTCTGAACATGGAAATGGACGCGATCCTGTCGGTCGCCCTAGGCGGCACGCTGCTCACCGGCGGCAGGTTCTATGTCGGCGGCTCGATCATCGGCGCGATCACGATCCAAACTCTGACGACCACACTATACGCCCTCGGCGTCTCCTCCGAGCAGCTGCCAGTCTACAAGGCGGCCGTGGTCCTGCTGATCTGCCTGCTGCAATCGGAGAAATTCAAGAAATTCGTGGAGCGCAAGAGCACATCTCATAAAAAGGCGGTGAAGCAGGCATGAAAAACGTAAAAAACCTAAAGGATCGCATGGTCGCATCGCGCTATTTCTCCTTTGGCATCACAGCGATCCTGTTCATCGTCCTTTATGCGGTCGGTATGATGAATTACCGCGGCTTTTTGAAGCCGCAGGTGTTCTGCAATCTGTTCATCGATAACGCCGCGCTCATCATCGCAACCATCGGCATCACCTTCGTGCTTCTGATCGGCGGGATCGATATCTCGATCGGCTCGGTCGTCGCCCTGACCTGCATGACCTCTGCGCAGCTACTGGCGAACACCGGGCTTGGAGCGGGTCTGGTCACCGTGATCGTGCTGGCGATCGGTCTGCTGTTCGGACTGATCCAGGGCTGGCTGATCGCAGAATTCGATATGCAGCCGTTCATCGTCACGCTCGCAGGACAGTTCTTCGCCCGCGGTCTGACGGCCATGATATCGCGCGAAACGATCGACATCACCGATCCGACCTATACCGCGGTCGCCTCCGCCCGTGTATACATCCTGCCGAAGGCTTTCGTTTCGGTCGGTGCCATCATTGCGATCGTGGCGCTGATCGTCGCGACGTTCGTGCTCAAA
>JAUNJI010000003.1:0-2987 GCA_030533295.1 Eubacteriales bacterium | reverse complement strand
TACGCACTAGGCGGCAGCGAATCCTCGGCTCAGCTGATGGGGCTGCCCACCAAGCGCACCAAAATCGCGACCTATATGGTCTGCGGGTTCTGTTCCGCTCTGGCCGGTGTTGTGTATTCGCTCATCATGCTTTCCGGCTATCCGCTGCATGCCGTCGGCATGGAAATGGATGCGATCGCCTCCTCGGTGATTGGCGGCACACTGATGTCCGGCGGCGTGGCATTCCTGCCCGGCACCCTGCTCGGCGTGCTGATACAGGGCATCATTCAAACCTTCATCACCTTTGAGGGCACGCTCTCCGCGTGGTGGACGCGTATCATCATCGCATTGCTGCTGTGCGTTTTCATCGTCATGCAGGCGATCATCGTCCGCTATCGGCACAGGATCGCCTCCTCCGACCAGTGACCTCTTCTCCTCTCTTCTTTCGATAATGAGGCTCCTTGCATGAAGGTCATGCAGGGAGCCCCAGCTCTATATACGGCATGGCAGTCCGTCCCGTAAAAAAACAGGAGCCTTGCAGACACCTGCAACGCTCCTGCTACTGCCAATAAGACGCGAGAGAAAAGGACGAAAAAGATGACCGTTAAACCTACGAACGCATAAGCAACACCGCCATCCAAGCTCCGATCTGGATCCTGGATGGCGGCGGTCATTATCTAGGTATGCTACATACAGCCGGCATGTTGGCGAACAGACAGTTCTTCCGACTCATGTCGTTGCTTATTTCCAGCCAACCGTCCTCCAAAAGCGTTCCAGATATGGCCGCTGCTCCAGCAGGTAGTGCAACGCCTTGCCCAGAGCGGATCGCGGCGCAGTCTTATCCCTCAGCTCATTTGCCCATACGAACAAGGCCTCCAGAACAGGTTTTTCCTGTTCCAGACGCCTGCTACAGCGTTCTTCTGCTGTCATATCGGCAAACCGTTTCTCCAGCTCGAACAGCTTTGCAAAATAGTACAATGCTTCGGCCGGTTTTGAGGTCTGCTGCTGCTCTTTGGGCAGCGTATGAAGTGCCTCGTCGAACTTTTTGCGGGCATGTGCCGTACAGCACGATAGACTGGTCTGTGTCTCCGCTGGTGCGGTATAACCATATGTACGACTTGCTGGCAGCGGACTTCCCGGCTCCTTCAGTACCTGTAGCGTCGTCTCATCCGCGTGGAGCATGCTCTATCGGCAGAGCTTTATGCCGCATATCATAAATGGGCGATAATCTGTATCATCTCCATATCGATACCCGGATAAAGATCGACAGACGCGCCGCCTATCTGGATGTGGGCTACCAGACCGCCTGATGGCTGCTGCAGCTGCTGTGTAGGAAGCTCCACAAAGCATGGCTCCTCTGCCGGTACAGCTTCAAGTTGGATACGCTGCTGTTCCACCATGGCTGTGAACACCTTCTTCTGCCATGTGTAATAGGTCTTTGTCGTGATCTCGTTTTCCTCGCACCACCGTTTTACCGACATCCCACTCTGCCGGCAGCCTGCCACCCTCTGGCTCCACTCTAACAGCCGCTGCCGCCGCCCGGCAGATCGGATCGTCATGCCCTGCTTCATCTGCGTCCTCCTGTCTGAAAGATACCCTGTATGCCAGAAACTCACCGTGACTCACGAGGAGTCACAGTGCGTTCCGTGGATATTTTACCATGCGCAGATGGGCACTGCCATCCGGGCGCTTATTTGGCGCTTACTGAAAATGTGTGAACGCATCCACAATCGCCGCTTCTCTCTCCGGCGGGCACTGCGGCACTTTAGCATCTTCCTTCTTCGGTAAATTATAGTTTTGGCCAACATCCAGACCGCACTTCCGCTTGATTTGGGAGATATACAGGCTGGACACTTTCAATCCGTGCTTTTCCAGCACATACGCCTTGATCTGCTCATAAGTCGCGCCCTTCTGGAATCTGGACATATCCATATCCTCCAACGAGAACTCCACCCGGACTTTCTTCGATTCGATTTCTACCTTGGAAAGTTGAACAACCGTCTCCACATGGCTCGTCTGGATACGATGAATTGATTTAGAAAATTTGCGTTCAAGGGAATATATCCACAGCCTTTTTCACCATTTTGCTGTTTGCGGGAATATGTCCACAAAAACGGAGTGGTCACATTAGAAATTGAACCACGGAATATCCTTGTGTTCCTTCGGAATTTCATAACTGCAAAAATCCATTTCAGCAACCGGCATGGATTTTTGCTCTGGGAAAACATAATCGTTTAAATAATCTATAAAGTCCTGCGCCCCATACATCGCACACTTTTCTCCATCTTCCATCGTTACGAGAAGCTTTTCACCATTGGGATTATTCCATATCCACTCACCACAGAAATACATACAGTATTTTTCCAAATTGTCCGCTACGTCATCGGGAACAAGATACATTATCATTTCGTAGTCATGACTTAATAAAACTTTTTTCATAAAGAATGCTCCTATTGTATTTACCATCGAAAACTATTCATTCAGCTTTCTACCAATTTCAAAGGCTTTTTGCAAATCATGAGGAAATTTATTTTTATTGGATTCTATTTTCATTTTCTCATTAAAACTGCTCATATTATATCTACTGTAATCGCCTACTTGAAGTGTATCAAAACAAGGAGAAACGATAACTTCACCATTCAAATGACGCAAACCATATATGTATTCCTCAAAGGCATTTTTATAGAGTTTATTGTACATTTCCTCATTTGCATTCATAGTTATAAACAAACCCACGCTTACTTTCCCTTTGAAATGATTGCTATAATCATCATAGGATAATGAGCAGAAATGAAGCCGTTCCAAAAGTCCTAAAAATTGGCTTGTAGGTCTGCCCAAATAATTGGGTGTGCCAAAAAACACACTTTTAGCATGAAATATCTTGTCTATAAGCTCTGGCAGATCATCCATCCAATAACATTTACAAGGTTCTTTCCCCTTTAACTTGCATATTAATCTCCATTCCGCCGCCTTTCAGTTGGCGGCACAAATAGTAATGAAAGTTTCGA